>JAFYPW010000068.1 GCA_017559985.1 Oscillospiraceae bacterium
GTGCTTCTTGGAACTCGCAAACGACTCGTTTGAAACTCACGAATATTTAAGCCACATCAAGTCCGGCGAAGAGGGCGACTTCTCCGAAATGTTTGACGCATTCAATGAGAAGTATTATATCGAAGAAGCAAACTGAAAAATTGCTATATTGAAAAAGACAGTTTCCGATTGGAAATTGTCTTTTTTCTTACACTATTGAGCTTTTGCGGAAATCCTTGGGTGACTTTCCGAACTTTTCTTTAAAACACTTTGAAAAATAAAACTGGTCACAAAAACCGAAACGTTCGCTTATATTACGGATAGAGATCGAAGTTTTTAAAAGAAGGTTTCCCGCTTCAAAAAGGACGGTATTGAGCAGATATCCGTGGACGGAGCAGGAAAGCTCTTCCTTGAAATATTTTTCGAGCGTGCTTTTTGACACAAACGAGGCCTTTGCTATTTCATCTACTGTAAGCTGCATAGATAAGTTTTTGTTTATATGTGCAACCGCTTTTGAAACACAAGGCGAAAGCTCGGTCTCGGCAAGCTTTATATCATATTCGTCAATAAACCGGCAGAGCATATCATAAATAATTCCACAAAGGCGAAGTGCGTCTTTCGCCTCTTCACTTTCGAGGCACCGGGAGAAAAACGGTGTAAAATCTTCTTTTATCGGAAAAGTGTATGCTCTCCTGCAATTGCGAAGAAGGTCCACTCGGTCAATATTACATAATTTAAAATGGAAGGTAAACTCCTCCATAAAGTCATCACACCAATATTTTACGGAGACTCCGTCAGGGAGAAGATACCAGTTCCCCTCTTTCATAACAATCCGCTCTCCGTTACATATGACAACAGCTTCGCCTTTTACTATGTAATAAAGCTGTGAACAAGCGCATCTTTCTTCCGTATCTTTTCTCCACCAAGTACCAAGCTTTGCATGAACGCAATGTATCAGCGAGAGGCTCATTCTGCTTGCCTCTTCACACAATATGGGGTTTCCTCTTACCATAAAACCTCCCCTTCCTTTTGGTTCATTATATCATTTCTAAATATTTTTCTCAAGTGCTTTGCACAAAAACACATATTTATCCGTCCGATATTTAATGTCTTTTTCGAGAGACTGCTTATATAATAAAACCATATCGGAGGTGTTTTTAAAAATGGAAATTATCAAAAAAATGACAGAAAGAAGCCGTGTTTACGGCAATGTAAAGGTTCCCACCATAGCCTTTTTCGGCGACAGTGTAACATAGGGCTGTTTTGAAGTTTTTATGGAAAACGAAAGGGATTTACAATGTATCACCGATTATGACGCTGTGTATCATTCACGCGTCCGTAAAATATTTTCCATTCTGTTTCCCACAGTTCCCGTCAACATCATCAATGCAGGTTTAAGCGGCGACAATGCAACGAATGCACTCACCCGCATTCAACGCGACGTTCTTCAATATTCTCCGGACCTCACCGTCGTATGCTTTGGCTTAAACGACGCAAATTTTGGTGAAGAAGCCCTGAACAAATATCTCACATCCCTCAGGGGAATTTTTAAAAAGCTTTCGGACAGCGGAAGCGAAATTATCTTTATGACACCAAATATGATGAACACCTATATAAGCAATCGCCTTTCTCCGCCCGTGCTCGCAGAACAGGCAGAAAAAGAAAAAAGATTGCAGACAGAGGGATTTTTTGACGCTTTCCTTGACGGTGCAAAGGCTATCTGCAAGGAATTCGACATCCCCGTATGCGACTGTTACGCAAAGTGGAAGATGTTATACGAAAACGGTGTCGATATAACAGAACTCCTCTCAAACAAAGTTAACCATCCTCTGCGCGAGATGCACCTGCTCTTTGCAGGCATGCTCGTTAATACGATGTTTGAAAACTGATTTTATAAACACGGAGTTATGCTCTATAAGAAAGTTCGGAGGACAACAAAAAAGATGACAAAAATCAGCGAAGCGGAGCTTTTAAAAAAGCGCCCTATTCCGTTTTACTACATAACAACACACGACCCGGAAGAGCTCACATATGAAAAGTTCTATGCTGACCTTTCGGATATGAAGGAAAAGGGCTACGGCGGAGTAGTTCCCTTTAACCGCCCGCCTTACGGCTTTTCACAGGAGATGTATTTTACCGAAGCGTGGTTTACGATGATTGAAAACTGCCTTCGTGCCTGCCGCGACCTCGGCCTTCGCGTATGGCTTAATGACGACTATGAATGTCCGCCCGGAGACATCGGCGGAAGACTTCAAAAAATCGCACCGCACTTAAAGCCGCTCAGGCTCCGCCTTGACGGCGATGAGGTAAAGGTGGAAGAAGTTTCGTGGGGTTTTCCTGCATATGAGCATCCCGAAAGCCCGCTCTTCTTCCAGAAATATGTTTACGAAGAATACAAACGCCGCTTCGGAGAATACTTCGGTAGCACAATTATCGGCTTTTTCTCCGACTGCGACTCCCGACGCGTAAACAGCAATGTATATAACACAGACTCTCCGATGAAGGATTACTTCCCGTGGACCGAGACTTTTGCCCAAACCTTTAAGGAGGCATACGGCTATGATATCACGCCGTATCTTGCGTCCATCATCCGCCGCGAGCCCTCACCGCAAAGCCGCGATTACTGGGAACATAACAACGTCCTCTATATGAACTGGATGGGTTCGAACTACGAGTGGTGCCGCAAAAACGGTCTTGAATACACCTTCCACACGAGCGATTCAGCTCCATACCCCGTTTCTACTACCTACTTCAACTCAGCCTTCGCCGAAGGCAAGGCGATTGATGCAGGACAGTTCTGCGACTGGCCTGGAACTGACCATGAAACACTCGGTCTTAACGGTGCGCCCTGGATTCGCCGCGATTTGTACGTCCGACACCACATTGTTTCCTACGGTGACGGCACGGAGTACCGCCGCGCCAATTTCTATGACACCTACGGCGACCTCCGCGCAAAACAGGCCCAGTCCTCGGCCTTCCTTTATGACAAACGTGGTGTTATGTGCGAAATGTATGCAAGCGCCTCCTGGCGCGCCTCTTATAAAGACCTTCGAAACCTCGCCGCATGGCAGTTTATGCAGGGCGTCAACTTCGTTGTCCTGCAAGCATATCATTATAAGCTCTGGGGCGAAACAAAACACTTTGCTCCGCTCACCTTCGGTCCTTACAGCCACGCAAACTTTACAATGCGCGAGTTTAACGACTGGTTAGCCGAAACTTCTTATATCTGCTCTCAGGGCAAGCCCAAGTTTGACGTTGCGCTTCTTGACTCCACAGACCATATCTGGGCAGGCACAGGTGACAGCTCAAAACAGCTCGAGCTTGCAAAAAAATTCAATCACCTTCCGTGCGGATATATTCTCTCCGACCTCAAAGGTATCCGCCGCAAGGCAAAGAACCTCCGCGCAGTTGTAAACCCCGGTCTTCCGCTTACGGAGAGCGAGCGCGAGGAAATACGCGCTCTCGGTCTTAAACTTTATGAGTATGAAGATGCAGACAAAGTTGCCAAAGAGCTTCCCTGCGGCATTTCCTGGAACGGAAGCGGAGAGCTTATGTTCCTTCGCCGCGACCTTGGCGACGGAAACGAGCTTTTAGTCGTAGGAAACATCGAAACCGACGATACTATATCAGGTGTTCTCACCTTTGCCGGAAAGGACTACGAAATCGAGCTTGTATCCGGTGAGATGGCCTTTTTCGGCGGGGGCTATGACAGCTGGCGCGCACCTGTGCGTGATGAAGCAAAAGTCGAGCTTCCCGAAACAGCCGATGTAAGCTTTGATAAGCCGAACATTCTTCCACTTGTACGCTTCGAAAACGAGGAAGGACGCGGCGTAACGCTCAAGAACCCCGAATATACCGTTGACTGGACAATTCAGGCAGGCTGGCTTCCGAAGGACTGTGATGCGCTTGCGGAAAAACCCACCTTTAACCCGGTCTTCAAGTTCACAACAGATACCGCGCTTTACGGACTTGAACTTATGATTCCGGAAGATGCGCTTGCATATATAACATCTGTCAGCCTCGACGGAAAAGAGCTCACGGCAAAACCCGACAAAATATTTGACGACAGCTATAAGAATTACACATTTGATGTCGGTGCAGGAGCTCATACCATAGCCCTCAAACTCTCGGATTTTGTTAAGTCTAACAGCCTTATTTACCTCAGAGGAAACTTTGATGCAAAGGTTGATATTTCCGGTGAGTATATTTACGGTGGCTCCGGCTTTATTACCGAATATGCCACGGTCGCGCTTTCAGAGAGATCCTCAACGCTTAAAACCGGCCTTTCCTGGACGGAGCAGGGCCAGCCCACTTATTCAGGTACCACGGATTACTCATTCACGGTGGAAATCCCCGAGAATATCGAAAATGCCACACTTGTAATCCCGGATATGCATGACCCGGTAAAGGTGTATGTTGACGGAAAGCACGTAACGAACATCGCCTTTGCTCCTTACCGGACAAAACTCAATGTTGGTGCAGGAGAACACAAGGTTGTCCTTTCGGTATGCAACACGCTTGGCAATATGTTAGAGGCATATAAAATTCCGTCAGGTCTTACGACAAAGCCGTATATTACCTGCGAAAAAGAATAACCTAAAAAAGATAATTTTCTTATCGGGAAATTGTCTTTTTTCTTTCTGTGTGGTATAATGTGTAAAATATGATTTTCCGGGAGGTTTAATATGAAGCAACTCAATGAAGCAGTTGAAAAACACAAACAACTCATTCTTGACACTGAAAGATTTATATGGGAACACCCCGAGACTGGATATAAAGAATTTAAAACCTCGGCATATATGGCAGAGACATTCAGAAAGCTTGGTTACGACATTACAGAGGCTGACGGAATAACCGGTTTTTACACCGTTATTGACACAGGCCGTCCGGGTCCCGAGGTGCTTATCCTTGGAGAGCTTGACTCTATCATTTGCCCTGCTCATCCCGAAGCAAACCCCGAAACAGGCGCTGTGCACTCCTGCGGACACAATGCGCAGTGTGCTGCTCTTGTCGGTATTGCGGCAGCTCTCCGAGAGCCGGGTGTTCTGGACAAGTTCTGCGGCAGAATCCGCCTTTGCGCAGTACCCGCCGAGGAGCTTCTGGAAGTCGAATACCGCTCAATGCTCAAAAAAGAAGGCAAGATAAAGTATTTTGGCGGCAAAAGCGAATTTCTTTCACGCGGGTATTTTGACGGAGTTGATATTGCATTTATGGTGCATACATCCTCCTCCTTTGCAGTCGGAAAAGGTGCTGTCGGATGTATGGTAAAGCGCATCACCTACAAAGGAAAAGCAGCCCACGCAGGCGGCTCACCCTGGAACGGAAAAAACGCTCTCTATGCTGCAACCTGCGGTCTTAATGCCGTCAATGCAATCCGCGAGACGTTCAAAGAAAGCGACATTATCCGTGTGCATCCGATTATCACAAGCGGCGGCGCAATGGTTAATGCCATCCCCGAGAAGGCAGTGCTCGAAAGCTATGTGCGCGGCGCAACCTTCCAGAGCATATGTGAAGCAAACAAAAAAGTCAACCGCGCACTCTGTGGCGCAGCCCTCTCTCTCGGCACAAATATAGACATTGAGGACTTTCCCGGCTATGCCCCGCTCAAATACGACGAAAAATTCATCGACGTTGTCGAGGAGGCGGCAGCCCTCGCAATCCCGGAATATCCGTTCACAAGAACCTCATATATAACCTCCGGAAGCACCGATATGGGCGATCTTTCGTGTATTATGCCGGTTATCCACCCCTATTCCGCCGGCGCGAGAGGCACCTCACACGGCGACAATTATGAATTCTGTGATCCATATGCGGCAAGTGTCGGAAGCGCTAGGTTCCAGCTCGGAATCCTTCTCCTTCTTCTTTCTGACGGCGGACGTCGCGCGCAGGAGATTATAGACGGATACGAGCCCGAATTTAAATCAAAAGAAGAATATCTTTCCTTTATGGACAAGCTTAACTCCTCAGGAAACAGAATAGAGTATTCCGAAGACGGAGATGTCGTAAAGGTTGATGTACATTAAAAAAACAAAAGGTGATAGATATGAAAAAAGGAAATGTTAAAGCTCTTTTGCCCATCGGGGTGTTTCTGGTACTTTATCTTGGACTTGGCATTGTATTTGAGTATATACTCAAAATCCCGATGGGTTTTTACAACATACCGATAGTTGTTGTTTTTCTTGTTGCTCTTCTTGTTGCCTGCTTGCAGAACCGCAAGCTCAGCTTTGACGAAAAGCTCTCGCTTATGGGAGAAGGCATAGGCGACAAGAATATCGTCACAATGCTTCTCATCTTCCTTGAAGCGGGAATTTTTGTCGGCGTTGTAGGAAGAACAAGTGCTGAAAGCGTTGCATATTTTATGCTCTCCATCATTCCGCCGCGCTTTGCCGTCGCCGTTCTCTTCACGGTTGGCTGCTTTGTCTCGGTTGCTATGGGCACATCCGTCGGAACGATAACGCTTCTCACGCCTATCGCAGTTGCAGTCTCCCGCGTTTCGGGTTTTGACCTTCCGCTTTGTGTTGCGTCGATTATGGGCGGCGCAATGTTCGGCGACAACCTCTCGTTTATATCCGACACGACAATCGCAGCATGTAACGGTCAGGGTTGCCACATGAAGGACAAGTTCCGCGAAAACTTTCTCATTGCTCTGCCCGCGGCAGTCCTCACAGTGGCTCTCATTCTTTTCCTCTCGTTTGGCAGTGAAATTGCAGGCGAGGTCTCGGGCGAATACAGCCTTTTGCGCATAATCCCGTATCTTCTCGTCCTCATCGGCGGAATTATCGGAATCAACGTTTTCGTTGTTCTTCTCATAGGCATCATTTCAGGATCTGCAATTATGCTTCTCACGGGCAGTACCACAGCGACAGAGCTCCTGGTAAATATGGGGTCGGGCGCTGCGGGTATGTTTGAAACGTCTATGGTTGCAGTTTTAGTTTCTGCTATATGCGCACTTATCCGTGCCCACGGCGGCTTTGATGCCTTGCTTTCCGGTATAAAGCGCATCTTCCGCGGTCGCCGCGGCGGTCAGCTCGGTATGGGTGTTCTCGTCGGTGCACTTGACATCGCAACGGCAAACAACACGGTCGCAATCGTTATGGCAAACCCGATCGCAAAGGAAATGGCAGAGGATTACGGTATTTCCCCAAAATCAACAGCTTCAATCCTTGATACATTCTCCTGCTTCTTCCAGGGAATACTCCCCTACGGCGCGCAGATGCTTGTTGCAATAACTGCCGTAAACGAGCTTGGCGGTACGGTTTCTGCATTTGAAATTATTCCGAAGATGTTTTATCCGTTCCTTCTCGTTATAAGCTCAATTCTCTTTATCCTCTTTTCGCGCAAAGCAAAAACAGGAAAGGAAGATGTAAAATGACTGAAAAAGCATTGGCAATAATCAAAAAAATGCAACAGAACGAGCTTAACGAAAGCTTTATTTACCGTGGAATCGCCCGCTTTGCAAAGGGCAAGGAAAACAAAAACGTCCTCCTCCGTCTCGCAAGTGAGGAAGAGGCACACTACCACATCTGGAAAAATTACAGCGGTATGGAAATGAAGCCGCAGAAGTTCAGGATTTTCAAATACATATTTATTGCCCGCGTTCTGGGATTTACCTTTGCCGTCAAGCTTATGGAAAACGGTGAGGAGGTTGCACAGAAGGAATATGAACATCTCCTCGGAGAGGTTCCCGAAAGCGCGCAAATCCGTGCGCAGGAGGAAGAACACGAGGCAAGGCTTCTTGAAATGCTTGACGAAGAAGCGCTCTCCTACGTCGGCAGTATGGTGCTTGGCATGAACGATGCGCTCGTTGAGCTTACGGGCTCTCTTGCAGGCTTTACGTTTGCAATGCAGAACACGCGCCTCATTGCACTGTCGGGTCTTATCCTCGGAATCTCCGCAACATTTTCAATGTCTGCAAGTGAGTTTCTCTCGGCAAAGAGCGAAGGCAGAACGGATGCATTCAAATCGTGTTCATACACGGGCGTTGCATATCTTGTCACCGTTGTTCTCCTTATCCTGCCCTATCTCCTCTTTGACAACGCAGGGTATATATGGGCGCTCGTATGTATGCTCATAACCGTCATCCTTATAATCGCCGGATTTTCCTACTACATTTCCGTTGCCAAGGGAGAACGGTTCAGACCAAGATTTTTGGAAATGTCGCTCATAAGCATCGGTGTTGCGGTAATTTCTTTCGGCGTTGGAATCCTTGCAAAAAAGTTTCTCGGAATTGATTTGTAAAAATTGTAATACGCAAAACTGTATGCTATAATAAATCAACACCAGACAATGACAGGAGATGTTTTTATTATGAATAAATACATAGGAAATACGCTTCAATTATACGGAGTTGAGGAAACCCGACTCTGTGGCGGTCGCGGCGACGGTATGCGAATTCTCCGCGTCAGAAACAACTGCGGCCTTGCTTTTGAAATCTCACTTGACCGCTGCGGCGACATCTCGCGCCTTTCACTCCGCGGAGATAACTTCGGTCTGTTTGCAGGCTGCGGATATGTTGCACCGTCATATTACGACGGCGTCGGCCTCGGTTTTCTCAAATCTTTCACAGCCGGCTTCATCACGACCTGCGGTCTCACGGCAGTCGGCTCTCCCTGCACGGATGAAGGGGTTGACCTTCCTCTCCACGGCACGGTTTCGCACATCCCGTGTGAGAGCTTCTCTTACTCCGTTGACGAGAAGAACATTACTATAAAAGTTACCGTTCGTGACGCCGCTCTCTTCTCGCACCATCTCGTTCTTGAACGCGAATATGTATGTGCAATCGACGAAAATGTTTTACATATGACGGACACCGTCAAAAACCTCGGCAGCAAGGAAACTCCCTTGCAGATTCTCTACCACTGCAATATGGGCTATCCGCTTCTCTCGGAAAACGCGATTGTGACAATCCCGTCAAGCGAAGTCAAACCGAGAAACGCGCATGCCGCAGTCGACCTTGAAGATTGCCTCAGAATGGAAAGACCCCAGGCAGGCTATGAAGAAAAGTGTTATTATCACACCCTTTCCGGAAAGGCAACTGTTTCAATCTTTAACCCGGATATAAACAAAGGCTTAAACCTCAGCTACGATACCGCAGAGCTCCCGTTCTTCACAGAATGGAAGATGATGGGTGAGCACGACTATGCTCTCGGTCTTGAACCCGGAAACGCCTGTCCGGAGGGCCGCGACTGGATGCGGAAGAACGGTCTTCTCGAATTTTTGAAACCGGGTGCAGAGAAGGTTGCACATATGACATTTGAGTTTGTGGAGAAGAAGTAAAAAGATGAAAAAATCACGTTCGTTTCTTATGACAATTGCCGGCACTATGATAACCGCATTTGCAATCGGCGCGTTCCTGACACCGAACAAGATTGTCGGCGGCGGGGCTTCCGGTATATCAACAATTTTTTTCCACACGCTCGGAATTCAGCCCGGTATCAGCTTTTTCATCATCAACATAATCTTTCTGCTTCTGGGTCTTACAGTTCTCGGCAAGAGCTTCATCTTCAAAACCCTTCTCGGAATCTCGCTTCTTTCCGCTTTCACCGAGGTCTTTACCCTCTTCCCGATTTATACCGAAAACCTCATTCTTGCGACTATTTTCGGCGGGGTTCTCTACGGTCTCGGAATCGGAATGAGCTTTGCCGCAGGTGCTTCAACAGGCGGAACGGATATCATCGGAAGAATAATTCAGTCAAAATTCAGCTTTGTTCCCATCGGAAAAATGCTCCTTTTTGTTGACGGAATCATAATTATCGCCTCGTTTATAATCTTCCGCGATATTGAACTTACGCTTTACGGTATTCTTGCTCTTTTCATATCAACCACGTCAATAGACTTTATCATAAGCAAGCTCAACATCTCCCGCCTTGCATTTGTCATAACCGACCACGGCGAAGAGATATCAAAAAAGCTTGTCACAACCTCTCCGCGAGGCGTTACGCTTATTGACGTAAAGGGCGTTTATACAAACACGGAAAAGCAGATGCTTTTCTGTGCACTTAAAGAAAGCGAAAGCGAAACGTTCCAGAAAAAGATTCTGGAGATTGACGAAACTGCATTTATAGTATTCTCCGAATCGCAGAGAATAAAAGGCAACGGCTTCTATCTTTACAAATAGAAAAACGGCTGTGGTTTAAAACCACAGCCGTTTATATTTATCCTCAGAACGGAAGCTTTTTCCCTTCCTTTAACCATTCGCGGTATTCCGCAGTGGCACAGAAAATGACGTCTCCGGATGAATTGATTGCAGTTTCGAGAGAGTCCTGAACAACGCCGATTATGAAGCCTACCGCAACAACCTGCATCGCAATGTCATTTCCGACGCCGAGAAGCGAACACGCCATCGGGATAAGAAGGAGCGAGCCGCCCGCAACGCCCGAGGCTCCGCATGCACCGAGAGTCGCAACGAAGCTTAAAAGTATCGCAAGAACGATGTTTACCTCAATTCCCTGTGAGAACGCCGCAGCAAGTGACATAACGGTAATTGTGATTGCCGCGCCGTCCATATTGATTGTTGCGCCGAGCGGAATTGAAACGCTGTAATGCTCGCGGTCAAGACCAAGCTTTTCGCAAAGGCTCATATTGACGGGGATGTTTGCCGCAGAGCTCCTTGTAAAGAACGCAGTTATGCCCGATTCCTTGAAGCAGCGAAAAACGAGCGGATACGGGTTGCGCTTTAAAGCTATTGCAACGATAAGCGGGTCAACGACAAATGCGACAACAAGCATACAGCCCACAAGAACCGCGAGAAGCTTTCCGTAATCCGTAAAAATTTCAAGACCGTACTCACCCACGGATGCGGCAACAAGACCCATAATACCAAACGGAGCAAGCTGGATAACCCATGCAACAGCCTTTGAAACTGCGTTTGAAATGTCAGACAGAACTTCTTTTGTCTTTTCTCCTGCACCCACGCGAAGCGCAAGACCAAGAACAACTGCCCACGTGAGAATACCTACATAATTTGCGTTAATAAGTGCCGAGACGGGGTTCATAACCATATTCAAGAGAAGCGTTGAGAAAACTTCGCCAAGGCCTGTCGGTGCGCTCTGCTCAACAGCCTGTGCAAGCGGGATGGTCGCTTTTGTGAGATAGCTTCCGATAACAGCTACAACCGCTGCAAGGAACGTGCTGAGTATATAGAAGAAAATTACTGTGCGAAATCTCTTCCCAATGCCGCTGCCCGCGCTTGAAAGCGACGATATTACAAGCACAAAAACAAGTATAGGCGCGATTGCTTTAAGTGCGCCGACAAACACTGTTCCGAAAATCGTGACAAAACTTGCCTGCGGAATCCAGAGACCTATTACAACACCGATAACAAGACCTATAAATATTCTTAAAATGAGCGGTGTTTTTGTGTAAAACCCAAAACCTTTTTTCATATTTTACCTCCATTTATTTCTCGCGAAAACTTGCGCGATATTCTTTCGGGCTTATATGATAATGCTCTTTGAAATAACGGTTAAACGAAGAAAGCGTGTTGTACCCTACTTCAAAAGCAATATCTGAAATTTTTCTTTCGCTCAGGCGAAGAAGAACACCTGCTATACGCAGACGCAAAAAAAGAATATATTTTAGCGGTGTCATATGTGTAACCGCTTCAAACTTCCGGCGAAATCTTGCAACGCTCATATCGCAAAACCCCGCAAGGGTGCTCACTTCTATCTCCTCGGGATAGTGCTGGGTTATATATTCGATTGCGGGGTATACCGCATCAAGCCCCTCTCCGTAATTAAAAAGCACCGAGGCGTCTTCCGGCAAGCGGGAGGCACGGATGAGCATAATCTCCACAAGGTCTGCAACGACTTTCTCATATCCGTCATTTTTGCTGTCAAGCTCGTCGGAGACAAAGCGAAGCATTTGTTCAATAGACCTGTCAAAAACAATATTTGCAGTAATCTTTTCAGGAATCCTTTCCGGAACTGACACATCAAAGGCAACAAACAGCCATCTGCTCGGATGCTCGTCAAGACTCTGCACAAAATGCGGCGTTCCCGGAGGCATAATCGAAACATTTCCCTCGACAAAAGGTATCATCTTGTTTCCGATGAAGAATATTCCCTGCCCTTCAAGACAAAGCCCAAGTTCAAAGTGCCTGTGAAACTGCATATCCTCGACCGTTTTATGCTTTTTTTCGCAAAAATAGTGTACGATCGGAAAAACATCAGGCAAATCAATGTTGTGAAGTTTACCGAGAAGTAGGTCTTTTCTTTCACACATTTTCAACACCTCTTTTATGATATTAACATATTTTATCCGTCTTGTAAAGCATCGTTGTTGTTTTTTGCATATAAAACATTGTTTTTTGCATAGTTTTTTTGCCAAAAAAATGGTATAATGATTTCAAATAAGTACAAAGGAAATGTATGTTATGAATCTGAAAATACTGAACAACTCAGGTGCAGAGCTCTTTTCCGCTTCGGGCAAGGAGATAGACGTTGTTTATGACGGCGTTTATGATGAGGGTGACAAAATTGTCATCTCCGCCCCCCAGAGCGAGTTTATTGCGATTTCACTTGACCCCGCACTCGGAGAATCAATTATCTTCAATCCGCAGGGCACGCTTACATACACCATTCCTCCCAAGGCACATTCGACAATGTATCCCGAATATGCTTTTGTGGGACGCGGACATAAGCTTACCGTCCGCGAACCGTCAGACGAGGAAATTTACGGCGAGCGCAACATTGCGCTCAACCCGTATGACCTGCGCGATCAGAAGAGCTACTTTCCCCACGCATCGGCAAACTTTGTCACACGCGGCAATCCGTATTTCTTTGAACGCAACGCGATTGACGGCATCCACGAAACGGCAGGCCACGGCCCCTTCCCCTACCACTCCTGGGCAGGCGGCGCAAGAGATGACCTGGAATATACCCTCGACTTCGGCCGTGAGGTAGAGGTTAAAAAGGTTGTTTTCTATCTGCGCGCAGACTTCCCCCACGATACGTACTGGAAGAATATCGATGTAGTGTTTGACGGTGGCGAGGTTGCAACCGCAAGCTTCGTCGAATCAGGCGAGGCACAGGAGCTCTTGCTTGACGAGCCGGTAAAAACAAAAAAAATTCAGCTTAAAAATTTCAAACAGGCTGTTTTCCCGCTCTCCTGGGCGGCACTTTCAGAAATTGAAGTCTATGGAAATCATATCAAGGAGGATTTAAGTAAAATGGAAATCAGAAACGCATCAAACCCGCGCGACATGAAGCATTACACAACAGAGCGTCTCAGAGAAGAGTTCCACATCTCAAAGCTCTTCACAAAAGACAACATCCGCATGGTTTACAGCCACATTGACCGCATCATTACAGCAGGTGCAATGCCGGTTTATCAGGAGCTTCGCCTCGAAGCAGGCAAGGAGCTCGCTGCTGACTACTTCCTCGAGCGCCGTGAAATGGGCTGTATCAACATCGGCGGCAAGGGCATTATCGTTATCGACGGCACGGAATATGAAATGAACCCGCGCGACGGCATCTACATCGGCCGCGGCAACCGTGAAATCATTTTCAAATGCGTTGACAGCGAAAACCCGCCGAAGTTCTACATCTCTTCCTGCCCGGCTCACAAGGAATATCCGACAGTGAAGATTGACATCACAAAGGCAAAGAAAGTTCCGTGCGGAAGCCCCGAAGAGTGCAACCACCGCGTAATCAATCAGTACATCCACCCCGAAGTTATGCAGAGTTGCCAGCTCGCTATGGGACTTACAAACCTTGAATCCGGATCAAACTGGAACACAATGCCCTGCCATACACACGACCGCCGTATGGAAGTTTATCTCTACCTCGATATGCAGGAAGATGACATCGTCTTCCATATGATGGGCGAGCCGAACGAAACACGCCACATCGTTATGCGCAACGAAGAAGCAGTCATCAGCCCGAGCTGGTCAATCCACGCAGGCGTCGGCACTCGCGCATACTCATTCATCTGGGCAATGTGCGGCGAAAACCAGGAGTTCACAGATATGGACCACGTAGCTATGAAGGAGTTGTTCTGATATGAATAAAGCAATGTTTGATCTTACAGGAAAAGTCGCCCTCGTAACGGGCGCATCATACGGCATCGGCTATGCAATCGCAAAAGGCTTTGCAGAAGCAGGCGCAAAGATAGTTTTCAACGACATCAACCAGGAGCTCGTCGACAAGGGTGTTGCAGCTTACAAGGCTGACGGCATTGACGCAAAAGGCTATGTCTGCGACGTTACAGACGAAGCCGCAGTGAACGCGCTCGTCGCAAAGATTGAACAGGAAGTCGGCGTTGTTGATATCCTCGTGAATAACGCAGGTATCATCAAGCGCATCCCGATGTGCGATATGTCGGCAGAGGATTTCCGCAAGGTTATCGACGTTGACCTCAACGCACCGTTCATTGTTTCAAAGGCTGTTATCCCCTCTATGATAAAAAAGGGTCATGGCAAGATTATCAACATCTGCTCAATGATGAGCGAGCTCGGCCGCGAGACAGTTTCTGCATATGCTGCTGCAAAGGGCGGACTTAAAATGCTCACACGTAACATCTGCTCTGAATACGGCGAATTTAACATTCAGTGCAACGGCATCGGCCCGGGTTACATCGCAACTCCGCAGACTGCTCCGCTCCGCGAGAAGCAGCCGGACGGCAGCCGCCACCCGTTTGACCAGTTCATCATCGCAAAGACACCTGCTGCACGCTGGGGCGACCCGGAAGACCTCGTAGGTCCGGCAGTTTTCCTTGCATCTGATGCTTCAAACTTCGTCAACGGCCACGTTCTCTATGTTGACGGCGGTATCCTTGCTTACATCGGCAAGCAGCCGTAAACCTCATTTAACAAACAAAAAGACTGTCTCATATGAGACAGTCTTTTATTTTTTATATACCGTTATGCCAAACTCCGCACGGCAAGAAAGAGACTCTGCCGAATCAAGCTTTCTGCGGTCGTTTTCGCTTGTTCTGTAATAATACGGTGTCATTTTAAAAAGCGAGAGAATGTCTTCATTCGACTTAAATTCCATCATATACCTGACCGAAAGCTGCTCGGCTATCTCAAAGCCCGCCTCCGCCATATCGGAAACAGGGTTTTCATACGGCGTTTCATACACAAGCTCTTTTAGCTCCCAGAGATGTTTTTCCAATGGGTAAACGCGGATTATCGCACCGCCTTTTTTGAGCACGCGTGAAAATTCAGCCGCTTCAAACGGCGCGAAAATGTTTATCATAACATCGACGCTCCCATCTGCAACAGGAATATCAGCAACGCTTGCAACAGCAAGCTCAATCTCGCGGGTTCTCCTTGCGGCATACCGCAATGCCTCTTTTGAGATGTCAACACCTATAAGGTCTGCCCGCTTTCCCGAAGCTTTAAGAAACTTTCGTGCATCGCAGGTATATTTGCACTCGCCGCAGCCTGCATCAAGCACAACTCCGCCGTCAGGACAATACTTTTCAGCAAGACGCGAAACCTCGCGTGAGAGTTCGTCGTAAAACCCGCGGTTTAAAAAGTCCTCGCGTGATGATATCATCTCGCGGTCGTCACCGTGAGTTTTCCCCTTGCCCGAAGACAAGAGGAGATTTACATACCCTTGCTTTGCAATGTCAAAGCTGTGCCGATTTTCGCAGACATATGTTTTTTCGGTTTTTAAAAGCCCTGTGCGACACACAGGGCAGATAAAATGTGACATATTTTTTCTCCTACTTCATAAAGAGAGTACCGTGAATGTTACCCGAAAGAATGTCGTAAGCGTTTTCAATTCTCTTTCCGTTTGTTATAACCATCGGAATGTCGTTTGCAAAACAAACCTCTGCCGCGTGAATTTTCGTCACCATTCCGCCCGTGCCGAGCTTTGAGCCTGCACCGCCGGCAAGAGCGCGGATATCGTCTGAAATCCCGCTCACGCGCGAGATTATCTTTGCATCGCTATACTCCCGCGGGTCTTTGTCATACAGTCCGTCAATGTCGGAGAAGATGATGAGAAGGTCAGCATCAACAAGTGCTGCAACCTCAGCCGAGAGTGTATCGTTGTCGCCAAAGAGAATTTCATCAACGCCTGTGGTATCGTTTTCGTTAACAACCGGGATTGCACCGAGCTCAAAGAGCGTTTCAAACGTGTCCTCTACCTTCTGTCTGCGCTCTGCGAGGGCGATATCGCTCTTTGTGATGAGTATCTGACCCACGACCTGAGAATAGTCGAGGAAGAACTTATCGTAAATATGCATAAGCTCACACTGACCGACAGCTGCTGCCGCCTGCTTATAGCGAAGCTCGCTCGGGCGCACCGTCATACCAAGCTTTGACATACCTACGCCTATCGCACCCGAGGTTACGAGCACAACGTCCGTGCCCATATTCTTGATGTCGGAAAGCACACGTGCGAGTGTTTCAAGGTGGCGCAGATCAAGCCTACCCGTCGAATGAGTAAGCGTTGATGTGCCGATTTTTATAACAACCCTCTTGATCGATTCTGTCGAAAACAACTCTATTCCCCAACTTCCGTAAAAATTTATGCTTTGTATGTACCGTTTTCAATGTCGCGGATCATATCAACGCGGAGCGCGTGACGGCCGCCCTCAGCCTCTGTATCGAGGAAGATGTCAACAAGTTCAAGCGCAAGACCTTCGCCGATAACTCTTGCTCCGAGACAAAGAACATTTGCGTCGTTATGAAGTCTTGTGTAGCGTGTTGAAAAATGCTCCGAGCAGACGGAAGCACGAACACCCTTTACCTTGTTTGCCGCAATGCTCATACCGATACCTGTTCCGCAGATGAGAATGCCGAAATCGACGTTCTTTTCTGCTACATTTGTTGCAAGTTTGTATGCAAACTCGGGATAATGGCTTGATTCTGCTGAGTATGCACCCACATCAACCGTTTCAATCCCGCGCTCTGCAAGATGTGCCTTGATTTTTTCCTTCATCTGATAACCTGCGCTGTCTGCGCCCAATGCTACCTTCATTTTGTTTACCTGCTTTCTTTTTTTATTTTTTCAAGTCTTTCCCGCTCTGCTTGCGGAAGACGAATATACTCCGGTTTTAAATCCCTGCCGCTTATGGGCTCTGCTGTTTCGGCAAGGCGTGCGACATATGCCGCGCGCTGATAGCGCAGATGCTCCGGCGCGATTGAAAACCTTCCGCCGAAGTATTCGCCGCACATCGCCGCACCGTCACCCGCAAGGACGACGTTTTCTTTGCCGGAAAGCTCTTCGAGCAGATCGTCACACGATATTGCGCGGTCGGGTGTAAGGCGTGTCATCACGCCGACCCGGGCTGAGAACAGCGCGTTGTAAACCTGACCTGCGCGCGCGTCCATAACAGCGCAGACCGTGCCGTCCGTATGGCTCATACCGTATGCGGCGGCTTCGAGAGTCGAAACGGCAACACACGGAATATCAAGACTCCATGCAAGTCCCTTTATAACCGACATTCCTATCCGAAGCCCCGTAAACGAGCCGGGCCCCTCGGAAATGGCGAGGCGGTCAATATCCGATATTTTAAGCTTCGTCATATCAAGAAGCCACTCGACCGACGGCATAACGCTTACGCTGTGTGTAAGCCCACAGTTTAAAAAAACCTCGCCGAGAAGCTTCCCGTCCTCGGTTATGCAGACAGACGCCGCCTTCGCCGAAGATTCAACAGCCAAAATCCTCATTATCCTTCCTCCGAAATGGTTATGAAGCGCGCGTTGTCGTCGCTTTCATCACGCTTTATCTCAACGATGTGTGTAAAAACGAGGTCCGGCGCATTCTCAGACCATTCTATCATACAGATACCGCCGCGGGAAAGATATTCGTCAAACCCGATTTCAAAAAGCTCGTCAACGCTTCCGAGACGGTATAAGTCAAAGTGAAAAAGCGGCGGTGTTGTATCGTATTCGTTTACTATTGTGTATGTAGGGCTCGTAACGCGTGCAGTCTCTCCAAGACCGCGTGCAAGCCCGCGGACAAATGCCGTCTTGCCGACGCCCATTCCCCCGCGCATGGCAACCACCGCACCGGGCCGCAACGTCTTTGCAAACGCTTCGCCCACGCGCTCGGTTTCAAGCTCATTTTTAGTGTAATGCTCAACCATACAGTCCACCGTCGTTTTTTGTTTTTATTTTTAAATTTTTTAACACACA
>JAFYPW010000006.1 GCA_017559985.1 Oscillospiraceae bacterium
AGTGTTGTGCGCCATCCGCGGGAGATTGCGCCGGTGTTTATTTCAAACGGAACACCAAGCGAGACAAGCTCCTCTATCGCCGCAGTATATGCCGCGACGTAGCGCGGATGCTTTTCGTCAAGCGCGATTTTTTTCTCAAAAAACTTCGAGACGAGGTCAAAGTGGCCGATGATATCCGGGCGGATTATTCTTCCCATTTTCGCAACATCGGAGAAAAACCGCTCGCAGTATGCATACAAATCCCCGCCGAAGTATTTTTCCACACCCGCAAGAAGAAGCTCGGGCGTGTTATCGACAGGCACGCTTTCACCGTCACAGACGATGTGATGCACCGAGCCGATCACATAATCATAGCCCTCATCAGGTTTTCCCGATATTAAGTCCTGCTCTATTCCGCAAAGAATTTCTATTTTGTCCTTATACTTTTCTCGGAGAGTGTGTATCTCGGCACGATAGGCAGGGATGTCTTCACGGGACATACAGTAGCGTCCGTCATATATATGGTAGCTGTGCCCTGAAAAGCCGAGCGTTGTAAGCCCCATTTCTATTGCGCGGAGAACGGTTTTTTCTGCAACATCCGTCCCGTCACAGTAGGTTGTGTGAACGTGGTAATCTGTCATTTCGTCATCTTCTCCTGTTTGACCTTGTGGTCAATTATGTGGCGGGATGAAAGCTCACGATGGATATCTGAAAGGTCGATTCCCGCCTCAATCATAAGCACCATTATGTGATATGCAAGGTCTGCAATCTCATAGATTGTCTCTGCGCGGTCCTCTGCCTTTGCCGCAATTATAACCTCACAGCTTTCCTCGCCGACCTTTTTGAGAATTTTATCAAGTCCCTTTTCAAAGAGGTAGGTGGTGTATGAGCCCTCTTTTTTCTCTTTCTTTCTGCCGCGGAGCATCTCCATAAGCCCTTCGAGAGAAAAATCGTGGCGCTCGTCGCTTTCAAACACCTTTTCCTCAAAGCAGGAGAAAGTTCCCTTGTGGCAGGCAGGGCCGTCCGACTCAACCGTTACAACGAGTGCGTCGCGGTCGCAGTCGGCAGTTATCGAAACTATGTGCTGGAAGTTCCCGCTCGTCTCGCCTTTGAGCCAGAGCTCTTCGCGTGAGCGGCTCCAGAAGCAGGTGAGCTTTTTCTCCATTGAAATTTCAAGGCTCTCGCGGTTCATATAAGCAAGAGTTAAAACCCGCTTTGATACCGCGTCAACAACTATTGCGGGGATAAGCCCGCGCTCGTCAAATTTAAGCTCGTCTATATTAAGCATATCTTTTCTCCTTATCTATATTCTTGTGGGGATGCCTGCGCGCGCCATCTCAGCTTTGAGGTCGGAAATTTTAACCTCGCCAAAGTGGAAGATTGACGCAGCAAGACCGGCATCAACGCGCGGAAGCGTATTAAAAAGTGTTATGAAGTCGGAAATTTTTCCCGCGCCGCCCGAGGCGATTACGGGGACGTTTACGGCGTTTGACACGGCATCGAGCATTTCTATGTCAAAACCGCCTTTTACACCGTCTGTGTCGATTGAGTTGAGCACAACCTCGCCTGCGCCGAGGTCAACGCACCGCTTTATCCATTCAACCGCTTCAAGGTCTGTCGCCTCGCGGCCGCCCTTTGCAAAGACGCGGTATTTTCCGTCAACGCGCGCAACATCGGCAGAGATTACAACACACTGGTTGCCATAGAGCTTTGCCGCCTCATAGATGAGGTTCGGGTTTCTTATCGCGCCCGAGTTTACCGATACTTTATCCGCACCGCATTTAAGCACGCGGTCAAAATCGTCGGTTGTGTTTATTCCTCCGCCGACAGTGAGCGGGATGAACACACTTTTTGCCGTCTCGCGGAGAATATCCGTAAACAATGCGCGTCCCTCGGCAGAGGCTGTGATGTCGTAGAAAACGAGCTCGTCGGCACCGTTGTCGCTGTAAAATTTTGCAAGTTCAACAGGCGAGGAAACATCGGCGAGGTTTTCAAAATTAACTCCCTTTACAACTCTTCCGTCGCGCACGTCAAGACACGGTATGATTCTCTTTGTTATCATCGCGCCACCTCTATTGCCCGTGCAAGGTCTATCGCGCCGGTATAGTAAGCCTTGCCGACAATCGCTCCGTAAAGTGAGAGCGCGGTGAGCTTTTCTATATCGTCAATCGAGCTTACTCCGCCCGAGGCGATAAACTGCATATTGTATTTTTCTGAAAGCTCGGAATAAAGTCTGACATTTGTTCCGAGCATCGCGCCGTCCTTTGAAATATCGGTGCAGATAATCGTTGAAACTCCGATGTCCTGCATCTTTGAAAGCGCCGCATCGCTTGTGAGCGCACTTTTCTCTGTCCAGCCCGATATTGCGGCATAGCCGTCCTTTATGTCGATTCCGACGGCGATTTTGTCGCCAAATCTTTCGACGGCTTCTTTTGTAAACTCAAAGTTTGTCACCGCGACCGTGCCGAGAATTACGCGGTCAACTCCTTCTGAAATATATTTTTCTATAACCTCAAATGAGCGTATTCCGCCGCCCACCTCAACTTTAAGCCCCGTCTCACGCTTTATCGCACAGACGACGTCGAGATTCGGCGTCTCGCCGCTCTTTGCACCTTCTAGGTCAACCGTATGTATCCACTCCGCGCCCGCGCTCTTGAAGTCACGCGCGACATCACACGGGTTTTCCGAATACACGGTCATCTTGTTATAGTCGCCGCGATATAGCCTGACTGCCTTTTTTTCATATAAATCTATCGCAGGGAAAATAAGCATTATATACCCTCCGTTTCGCAGAATGCGGAGAGGATTGCAAGTCCTGTCTTTCCGCTCTTTTCGGGATGGAACTGGCATCCGTAAATATTGCCGCGTGCGACAGCCGCCGTAAGCGCTGCGCCGTATTCGGCAGTTGCAACAACTGCATCGTCGGTTTTTGCGTAATACGAGTGAACAAAATATACGCAGTCCCCGCTCTTTATGTTTTTAAAAATGTCACACGGACGCGTTATGGAAAGCGCGTTCCAGCCTATGTGCGGGATTTTCAGGTCTTTGGGAATCACCTCGGAAATGGGGCGTATTTCGCCTTTTATAAGCCCGAGTCCCTCGTGTTCACCGTATTCAAAGCTCTTTTCAAAGAGAAGCTGCATACCGAGGCATATGCCAAGTATCGGCTTTCCGCGGTTTACCTCGTCTTTCACGGCATCCCAGAGCCCCGAGTCATAAAGCTTTTTCGCGGCATCGGAAAACGCGCCGACGCCCGGCAGGAGAATATGGGACGCGCTCTTTATCACTTCCGCGTCCGAGGTTACCGTTACATCGGCACCTATCTCACCAAACGAGGCTTTGAGCGAAAAGAGGTTTCCCACGCCGTAATCTACTATCGCAACCATTAAAGAACTCCCTTCGTCGAGGGGACCTCGTCTGCAAATGCCGCGTCAACCGCAACGGCGCTCGCGAGTGCGCGGGCAAAGGCTTTGAACGCGCCTTCAATTATGTGGTGTGTGTTGTCGCCCGCAAGAGAACGCAGGTGCAAAGTTACCTTTGCCTCGCGGACAAAGCCGAGGAAAAACTCGCGCACAAGCTCAGTGTCAAAGTCGCCGACGAAAAGCGCCGGGAAGTCAAAATCAAAACAGAGCGTGCTTCTTCCGGAAACATCAACCGCCGCAAGAATCAACGCCTCATCCATCGGCAAAGTTACGTCGCCGTAGCGGCAGATTCCGCGCTTATCGCCGAGCGCTTCGTCAAAAGCACGGCCGAGCACGATTCCGATATCCTCAACTGTGTGGTGGTAGTCGACATTCGTATCACCCTTGCAGGTTACGGCAAGGTCAAACCTTCCGTGACGCGAAAAGAGGGTGAGCATATGGTCTAAAAACCCGCAACCTGTATCCACTTCGCTCTTTCCCGTGCCGTCAAGGTTTATGGAAAGTGCAATTTTTGTTTCTGCGGTTTCTCTTTTAATCTCTGCTTTTCTCATACATTCATCTCCTTTAATATATCGGAAATTGTCTTTATAAGAGCTTCCATATCGCGCCGCGCACCGACGGTTATGCGAAGATATTCCGAAAGGCGGGGTTTATCAAAGTGGCGAACGAGTATTCCGCGGCGGCGAAGCTCCTCATAGAGCATTTTCCCGCCAGCCGAATTATGGCGCGCAAAAATGAAGTTCGTGACGCTCTCCGTCGTCTCAAAACCGAGCTTTGAAAGTTCTTTTTCCGTAAACTCGCGGACCTCACATACTGTTTTGCAGTTTTTCTTCGTATATTCTTCATCAGAAAGCACGCCAAGCCCCGCTGCCATAGTCATTCGGTTTATGTTATACGGGTTTGTGGAGTATTTGATTGTATTAAGGTCGGCTATAAGCTCGCGGTCGCCCGCGCCAAATCCAAGCCTTGCGCCCGCCATTGAGCGGGACTTTGAAAACGTCTGCGTAACAAGCAGGTTTTTATACTTCGGGATGAGAGATATTGCGCTCTCGCCGCCGAAATCAACATACGCCTCGTCGATTACCACAACATTATCGGGGTTGTTCTTTAAAATCTCCTCAATGTCGGAAAGCGGAAGAGCTATCCCCGTGGGGGCGTTTGGGTTTGCAATGAAAATAGTCGCTTTTTTTCCGAAATAGTCTGACGCGCGTATTGTGAAGTCCGGAAGAAGCGGGATTTCTTCATATTTAATCCCGTTTACATCGGCAAATACAGGGTAGAAGCCATAGGTGATGTCGGGAAAAACGGCAGGCGTCTCATCGTCGCAGAACGCCATAAACGCAAAATTGAGTATCTCATCCGAGCCGTTTGTTACAAGTACCTCGGATGCGTCGAGGCCACAGCACTCCGCAAGGCGCGCATGGAGCTCGCGGCACTCGGGGTCGGGATAAAGCTCAAGCCTCTTCGCAGCGAGTGCCGCCTCTTTCTTCGCCTTTTTTGACGGAGAGAAGGGCGATTCGTTTGTGTTAAGCTTTATGTATTTTTTGTCCTTCGGCTGTTCGCCCGGCGTATATGCCACGAGCGAGGAAAGCCTTTTTCCGCTGAATTTACTCATCTTTACTTATCCTCAAATCTGATAGTTGCGCTTCTTGCGTGAGCAGAAAGCCCCTCGGCTTCGGCAAAATATGCTATATCGTCGAAAACGCGGGAAAGCGCCTCTTTTGTGTAATAGGTATACTGCGATTTCTTGACAAAATCGTCAACCGAAAGCGGGCTTGAAAACTTTGCCGTGCCGCTTGTCGGAAGCGTGTGGTTCGGACCTGCAAGGTAGTCCCCGAGAGCTTCGGGGCAGTGGTGACCCATAAAGATTGACCCGGCGTGGCGAATCTTCGGGAGCAGCAGAAGCGGGTTTTCCACCGCAAGTTCGAGATGCTCCGGCGCAAGATCGTTTGAAATTTCTATTGCCTCATCTATATCCTTTACTATAATTATCTTTCCGTTATTGTCAATTGATGCGCGCGCAATCTCACAGCGCGGAAGTAAAGAAAGCTGCCTTTCTATCTCCTCTGAAACCTTCCCTGCAAGGTCTTGCGAGTCGGTGACGAGAACGGCAGACGCGAGCCTGTCGTGCTCTGCCTGAGAGAGAAGGTCTGCCGCCACGAAAGACGGGTTTGCGCTATCGTCGGCAACAACCAAAATCTCGCTCGGCCCGGCTATCATATCAATCGCAACGCGTCCGAAAACCTGACGCTTCGCCTCGGCAACAAACGCGTTTCCGGGGCCTACTATTTTGTCAACCTTCGGAACGCTCTCCGTACCGTAGCAAAGCGCGGCAACAGCCTGCGCGCCGCCGATTTTGAAAATTCTCCGAACTCCCGCAATGCGCGCCGCGGCAAGGATTACGGGGTTTATCTTTCCGTCGCGACCGGGCGGCGTTGTTATAACAACCTCGCCCACCCCCGCAACGAGCGCGGGGATTGAGTCCATCAGCACGGTTGACGGATACGCCGCCGTGCCGCCCGGGACATAGAGCCCTGCGCGGTCAAGCGGGCAGATTTTCTGGCCGATAAAGCTTCCGTCTGCTTCTCTTAACTCAAAGCCCTCTCTTTTCTGTGCGCTGTGGAATTTTCTTATGTTCTCCGCCGCGCGGGTGAGGATTTCGCGAAAGCGGGGTGATACGGAGTTATAGCCTTCCTCAATTTCCTGCTCTGTCACTTCAAGTGAGGAAAGACGCGCGCCGTCAAATTTTTTGCAGTATTCAAAGAGCGCGGCGTCGCCTCTCTCTTTAACGTTCTCTATAATCTCCGCGACGGTGTCTCCGACGGTGGAGAGCCCCTCCACTCTTGCGAATATTTCCGAGGCAGGGACTTCCGAATATTTTAAAATCTTTATCATTTCATATCCTCCGCGGACTTTCTCATCTGCTCAACAATTCTCTCTATCTGTTGAGATTTGAACTTAAAGCTTGATTTGTTTGCGATAAGTCTTGCGCTTATCGGCACAATCGTTTCAAACACTTCGAGGTTATTTTCGCGAAGTGTTGTGCCCGTTTCAACAATATCCACTATTACATCGGAAAGCCCGAGTATCGGCGCAATCTCAATTGAGCCGTTTAAGTGGATGATGTCTATGTCACGCCCCTTCCGGCGGTAATAGTCACTTGCAATGCGCGAAAACTTTGTTGCTACTTTAAGAGTCTTTTCGGGGTTATCCCGAAAATTGCTCGGGGCAGCAACAGCCATACGGCATTTCCCGAGGTTTAAGTCAAACAGCTCGTAAACATCGGGTGCGTATTCCAGAAGGATGTCCTTTCCCGCAACGCCGATGTCTGCCGCGCCGCGTTCAACGTATATCGCAACGTCCGACGGCTTTACCCAGAAATATCTGACGCCTGTCGCCTCGTTTTCAAATATAAGCTTGCGGCTTTCCTCCAGAAGCTCGGGACAGGAAAATCCCGCCGCCGCAAACATATTATATACCTTCTCGCCGAGCCTTCCCTTCGGCAAGGCTACGTTAAGCATTGTTTTCAAGCTGTGTCACCTCGCTGCCCGAAAGCTTCAAAAGCTTTTTATACCTGAACTTTTCGGGAATTTTTCTCATCGCGGAAACTGACGCGCCCGTCTCTGCAATGCGCGAAACCGCACGGCTTACGTTTCCTGCATTCTCTCCCTCATCATAGAGGATGAGCGTATCAACGTCATACTTTTCCTCGTTTGAAGAGAGCTCTTCAAGACGGTCGAGATAAACCGCAAATCCTATCGCGCCAAAGCTTTTGCCCATACGCGCGAGGAGGTTATCATACCGCCCTCCCGAAAGCACACTCTGCGAGACTCCGTTTATAAATCCGCGGAAAACTATTCCGTTGTAATATTTTATATCGTCCGTTACGGAGAAATCTATCCGCACATTGCCCGAAAGCCCGCGTGAAGCTATCTCTTCGGCAATCTCCGAAAGCTCTTTTATGCAGCACTCGGAAACAGAAAGGGTGCGAAGCGTCTCTATAACCTTCTTCGGCTCACCGTAAGTTGAAACAAGCGTTCTCAAAGCCTTTGCAGCATCGCTGTCTCCGCATATTTCGCCGATTCCGTGGACATTCTTCTCTGATACACATTTTAAAACTTTTCTGACATCTCCGTCCGAAAGTTCGAGCCTTCCTATAATTTCAGACACAACTCCAAGATGCGATATGTCAAGCACCCATTCCTCGGAAATGCTCTCTAAGCTCTTCGCCGCAAGAAGAACAACTTCAAGCACGGAATATCCGTCTATATCTCCGATACATTCAAGGCCGACCTGCATAATTTCACGGAATGTTCCGCTTCCCCCCGGACGGTAGACATTCTCGTTATAGTACATCTTCTGCACAGCGCCCTCTATGTCGTGGCAGTTCTTGATTATCGAGAGCGTAACGTCAGGCTTTAATGCCATAAGGCGTCCGTCTGTGTCGGTAAACGTGATAACCGAAGGCGAGATGAGAAAATCTTTGTTTCTGACATACAGGTCATACTCCTCAAACTTACTCATCTTATACTGCGAGTATCCGTATTTATCATAAAGCGAACGCAGGGCAAAAATTGCCCGCTCGTCGCTCTTTAAGCTCTTGTCGTTTAAAATCATTTCTTCTCTTCCTTTGCTTTGAGTTTCAGAAGTGCCGAGCGGTAACCTCCGCTGCCGTAGTTAAGACAGCGCGAAACGCGGCTTATCGTCGCCGTTGAAACGTTGACCTCTTTCGAAATTGCCTGATAATTCTTCCCCTCATCAAGAAGCACCGCAACATCAAAGCGCTGTGCCATATCCTGCACCTCGTTTATCGTGCAGATATCCTCAAAAAAGTTATAGCAATCTTCAACAGTTTCAAGACCGAGAATTATTTCAAACAGCCTGTCAAGCGATTTTGAGCGGAATGTCGCCATAGATTTCACACCTTTCAATTTGTTCACTTTCACATATTACCACTTTATCTTGGTAAAGTCAATAGCCGTATGCTACTTTTTTGCGCCGTTTTTAAAAAGACTTGACGAATTTTTCTTCATATGATATATTAAATACAATGGCGATGACGGAAAGAGTAGCGTCTGCCTGTGTATTCAGAGAGGAGCGCATTTTGCTGTGAGCGCTCTATACGCAGCTTTTGCGAAAACCCCTCCCGAGCTGCACGGCCCAAAAGCTTATGAGTAAGCCGTTGCCGCCCCACCTTGCGTTAAAGGTAAATGAGTGACGGGTTTCCCGTAATTAGGGTGGAACCGTGCAAATTGTTTTTTGCACCCCTATTCTGAGCACACGCTCGAAATAGGGGTGTTTTTATTTTTATTGAAAGGATTGATTGAAATGGCAGAACTTAATGAACTTCAGATTTTGCGCCACTCCGCATCGCACGTTATGGCCCAGGCAGTAAAGAGACTTTTCCCCGATGTAAAGCTTGCGATAGGCCCCGCTATTGCAGACGGCTTCTATTATGACTTTGACACAGACAAGCCCTTCACGGCAGAGGACCTCGAAAACATCGAGGCTGAGATGAAGAAAATCGCAAAGGAAAACCTCAAAATTGAACGTTTTGAGCTTCCGCGCGATGAGGCACTCGAGCTTATGAAGGACGAGCCGTATAAGGTAGAGCTTATTCGCGAGCTTCCGGAGGGTGAGGTTATCTCATTCTACCGCCAGGGCGAATTCACCGACCTCTGCGCAGGTCCTCACGTCAACTATACCTCAAAGATAAAGGCATACAAGCTTCTCAGCGCAACGGGTGCATACTGGCGCGGCGACGAGAAGAACAAGATGTTGCAACGAATTTATGCGACGGCTTTCCTTTCAAAGGACGAGCTAAACGAATATTTAGAGCAGCGCGAAGAGGCACGCCGCCGCGACCACAACAAGCTTGGACGCGAGCTTGAGCTCTTCACGACAAGCGAGGTTATTGGCCAGGGCCTTCCCATCCTTCTTCCGAAGGGTGCACGCATTATCCAGCTCCTCCAGCGCTTTGTTGAGGACGAGGAACAGAAGCGCGGCTGGCTTCTCACAAAGACTCCGCTTATGGCAAAGAGTGACCTTTATAAAATCTCAGGTCACTGGGACCACTATCAGGACGGTATGTTCATTATGGGTGACGAGGAGACGGACAAGGAAGTCTTTGCTCTCCGCCCGATGACCTGCCCGTTCCAGTATCAGGCATATTTGAATCGCGGCAGAAGTTACCGCGACCTTCCGATGCGCCTTAACGAGACCTCAACCCTTTTCAGAAACGAAGCATCGGGCGAGATGCACGGTCTTATCCGCGTCCGCCAGTTCACGATAAGCGAAGGCCACCTTATGTGTACGCCCGAGCAGCTTGAAGGCGAATTCAAGGGATGCCTCGAACTTGCGATTTATATGCTCAAAACACTCGGCCTTTATGAGGATGTTTCTTACCGCTTCTCAAAGTGGGATCCCGATGACCGCGAAAAGTATATCGGCACGGAGGAGCAGTGGAACGAGGCACAGGATATGATGGCAAAAATCCTTGATCACCTCGAAATCCCCTATAAAGAGGGTATTGGCGAGGCGGCGTTCTACGGTCCGAAGCTCGATATTCAGATCAAGAACGTTTTCGGAAAGGAAGACACGCTCATCACAATCCAGATTGACCAGATGCTCGCAGAGAAGTTCGGTATGGAATATGTCGATGCAGACGGCGTGAAAAAGAATCCCTACATTATCCACAGAACCTCTATCGGCTGCTACGAGAGAACTCTTGCGCTTCTCATCGAGAAATATGCGGGCGCGTTCCCGGTATGGCTTGCTCCTGTTCAGGTCAAGCTTCTCCCGATTGCAGACCGCCACTTCGACTATGTATATGAAGTAAAGCGCGCGCTTGAAGCGGCAGGCATCGTCCGCGTTGAGGTTGACGAGCGCAACGAAAAGATAGGCTACAAAATCCGCGAGGCACAGCTTGAAAAGGTGCCGTATATGATTGTTGTCGGCGACAAGGACATTGAAAACAACACGGTTTCCGTCCGTGACCGCCGCGACGGCGACATCGGCTCGATGTCGGTTTCGGACTTCGTTGCAAAAATCTGCGAAGAAGTTGCAAACAAGACAATTAAATAGAAGTATACACAAAAAACAGCTTTGGGAAAACCCAAAGCTGTTTTTTTATTCTTTCGCTCTTTGTACGTTGCTTTTATATCTGTGCCAGAAGGTTTTTACCCGAGAGAGCTCTTCGGTCGTAAAACGCGACCTTGCAAGACGTGCCGCGTCTCTTATCTCAATCGCGGTGAATCCGCCTTTTGCATATCCCATAAGCGTGCTTATATCAGCTGCGGTAAGCCGCGAGCTTATAAGTTTTGCTATTGCTTCCTTATCCTCGCGTGAGATGCTTCCCGTGACCTTCTCTGCCGCTTGCTTTACCACATCCTTTGTCTGCGATGGGGTCTGCGGTTTTGAGGCGGGCTTTTTCTGCTGTTCGGGCTTTCCCTCTTCCGTCGGGGTCTCCGCCTCGGGCAAGGGCTCATCCTCCGGCTCTGCTATAATTTCTTCAAGCTCGGAAAGAGTAACCTCGCCTTCGGAGAGCATTGTGTTTATCTGTTCGGAAACAATTTTATTCATCGCCGTGTTTCCGACGAGGTAAAGAGCCTGGCGATAACCGAAATATCCGACGGCGGTAAGAACCAGAAGCGCAGCCACCCAGATTATAAGCTTTTTCTTTGTTTTCTTTTTCATTGTTTCTCCTTTTTATATTATACAAGCGTCCGCGTATAAGCACGGACGCTTGCAGAAACAAGTTAAATCAAGTATTTGGGAAATTCGCTATTGGAGGCCTACGGGCGCGAAGCGCTGCCGCCGCCTGAGAGACCAAACTCGGGAACTATCATAACGATTGTGTATTCTGTTCCACCGATTTTTCCTGTGAACGAAACTTCTGTCCAGTCAGAAACCTCAATTCCTCTTCCCTCGAAGATGGGTCTGAAATTATCCTGGATGTAGAACGCATATGCTGTCTCAACGGTCTCGGAAAGGTTTCCGATTGTGAACTCTTCGTTGATGACAAACTCGCCTTCTTCTACGGTATAGTCAATTCCGATAAGGTCTGCTATTGCACCGCTTGTAGAGTTTACCATTTCTGCAAGGATGACAGAAACAGACTTTTCAACGTTTGTATTGAACGAGAGCTCATCAAAGTAGTCAGAGCCGCAGTTCACGTTCTTGTTTGCCTTGACGTAGAGGTTTTTAAGCACGGTAGCCGGATCGCTGAGACCTGAAAGGTCAAACGTGATTACCTTTCCTTCGATATCTGCAGGAACCTTTGTTTCGGAATCGCCGTATGAAATGTATGTCTTTGTTTCATCAAGCGTGAGGCTGCCGGACGGGAGTGATCCGCCGCCACCGCCGCCTGTTACCGGCTTGTCTTCTTCTTTGTCATCGGGCTCAACAGGTGTGTCAGGTTTCTGCGGGTTTTCGTTGTAGTCCTCGGGGCGGACAATCTGCATGTTTGATCCTGCCGGAATCTTTGCTTCGCCGCCGCGGATAACAACTCTTCCTGTAACCGTAACGCCTGAAAGGTCAACCTCTGCTTTTCCGAGACCATCTACGATGTAGAGGTCGCCGTTGATTGTAACACCGTTAAGGTTGACTGATGCATCGCTCAAAATAACGCTGCCTTCGATTGTGCGGCCGCTGTAATCAACGCCGCTCTTTAAGAAGTAGCAGACAATGCGGTCGAGAAGTGCTGCCATTTCAGCACGTGTTACGTTGTCGCTCGGGCGAAGAGTGTTTGTGCTGTCGCCGAGAACGACCTTTGCATCAATAAGAGCATTTGTTGCATACTCTGCCCATGAAGAAAGCTTTGCTTCATCGCTGAAAGATGCTGATGCATCTGCTGTCTTCGGGACGAAGAGGAATGTGCGTGCGAGCACTGCAAATGTCTGCTCACGTGTGATCGGAGAGTTCGGCATCATCTTGTTGCCGCTGCCGTTGATGAAGTTTGCTGCAACGCCGGACGAGATATAGTCGTAATACCATGAGCCGGAAGAGACGTCAACAAAAGCGGAAACGTCTGCTTTGATGTTATGTGCATCAAGGACGCGGACCATCATAGCAACCATCTCTGCGCGTGTGAGGGAATCGTCCGGACGGAGCTTATCCTCGTGTCCGTTCATAATTCCGTTGTTGACAGCACAGTTAAGACCCTGATACTTCCAGCTGTCTGCGCTCGGTGCGTCAACAAAGCTTTCGAGTCTGTCGTCGTCGTGGTGGACGGACAGTTCCACAGCTTCTGCTTCTGCTGCAAGTGCAAAGCCTGCAAGCATTGCAACTGAAATGAGAGCAACGAGCATTACCTTTAATGTTCTTTTCATCTGAAAACACCTTCCCTTTTAAAGTTTACTTATTTTCACTCTTTGCGAGTATTTTCTTTGCATTGTTTGTCATTTCCGCCATAAGCGGACCGCCTATTTTTTTTACGGCATATGCGAAATCTTTATATGAAAGGTTTCCGTCGCCGTGAACGTCACTGCCGAGCAGATGCACGGCATCGTCGCCAATCAGTTCGAGATAGTAGTTTCTTCTTCGCCTTGTGTCCAGAAACGCGGAGGCATTTATCTGAACATCCATATTGAGGTTTAAAATCTTATCGCGGCCGATATGAGAATATCTGTCTATATGCGCGCATATGGGGCGAAGCCGCCGCTCTCTTGCTATTTCCGTAACCGCGTCATATATCCAGTACGGCCATGGCTCATTCGGAAATTCTAGCAGGATGTAGTTCGTTCCCTCAATGCAGAGCTTCGGAAGCTCAGGGAGCTTTTCTATTCCGAGTGATATCTGAACCTCTGCCGCCTTTATTATCTTTATGTCTCCGTTATAGTTTGACATAAGCTCATTATATGCGGCTTCCCGTTTTTCAAGAAACTCTTCAACGCTTCTCTCGCGCGCGTAATAGTGCGGTGTTGCAACTATTGTTGAAATTCCTGCGCGCGCGGCGTTTTCAAGCTGTGCAAGGGAATTGGGGATGCCGTCGGAGCCGTGGTCGGCATTCGGCAATATGTGCGCGTGAAAATCTATATACATAAATGATTACCACCTTGCGGCTATTCCTTTGACGGAAGGCTGTATCCGTATGTGTAGCCGTAGCGCGCCTTATATTTGCGGCGATATCTGTACTGCGAGAAGAGCGAATCTCCCACAGAATCGTTTACGATAAAACCTAAAACCTTTGCACTTACTCTTTCAAGGTTCTCTATCGACTGTTTTACAACCTCGATGAGTGTTTCATTCTCGCGGACAATAAAGACTATACCGTCGAGCTTGCTTGCGATAATTGCAAGGTCGGTTACAACGTGAATCGGAGGAGTGTCAATAAAGATATAGTCATACTCATCTTTGAGCTTTTCCAGAATCCCGTCAAGCGCGGAAGACATAAGGAGCTCAGGCGGGCTTGGCGGAATTGTTCCTACCGGAAGCACGTATAAGTTATCATACTCCGTCTTTGAGATGGGAAGCTCTTTGGTGAAGTTTCCCAGCCTGTCTGAAAGACCGGGAGAAGACGGGATTTCAAAATACCTGTGCACACGGGGCTTTCTCATATCCATATCGATTATGAGAGTTTTATTGCCTGTCTGGGCAAAAGCAATTCCCATATTGAGGCAGGTTGTTGTTTTTCCCTCGTTTGCCATTGCGCTTGTGAACGCAACAACCTTCTTGTTTTCCGAGAGCATGAACATAAGGTTTGTTCTCATTGATTTATATGCCTCGGTTATTATAAACGGACTGTCTTCGCTTAAAAGCTCACTCTTTACATATGAGCTTATTCTTTTCTTTTTAAGTTTTATTTTAAAGTTGAGAAATGACATCAGCTGACCCTCCTTTTGCCACGGCGATGCTTTTTACCTGTGCCGGAAACAGTTTTTTCGGCAAGCTTGAAGGACGGTATCATACCGATAATCGGCAGGTCAAAATTTTCGACAAGAACAAACTCGTCTTTGACGCGGGTGTCAAATATCTGAAGAAGCAGAATTACGAAAACCGCAAGCATTGCACCGAGCATCGCACCGATAACCGTGTTCTTGGGAATGTTCGGCGACGAGGGAGAAAGGGGAAGTGTCGCATAGTCGATAACAGAAACTGCACCGGCATTCATAACACGCTTTATCTCACTCGGGGCTACTTTAAGAATTGTGTCTGCTATAATCTGCGCTTCCATCGGGTCTGAATGTGTGACGGTAATGCGGAAAACCTCGGTGTTTGAAACAGACTGTGCCGAGATCATATTTTTTATCTCTTTTGAGGAATAATCAAGCCCGGACTGCTCCGCAACCTTGTCAAGAACCGTGCGGCTGTTCAAAATAACAACGCAGGTATCAAGAATGTCACGCGAAACGGCAACGTCGCTCGTTGTAACAATTGACGACTTTCTCTCCGACATATTTGAAACGTAAAGAAGAGTCTGAGAGGTATACATCGGCGTTATTAACAAGAGGTTTGTGAGAAAAAAGAGAATGCCGCTGACTGCCATCGCAGTAATAATTATCCATATTTTAGAAAACAGAACCGATATGGTCTTTTTTAAATCCAGCTCCATTGAAAACTTCCTTCCAGCTTTTGTTTCTGTAATAAAAAATTATATCATATTTCCCGAAAAAATCAATGCTTTTTGGAAAAAATTAAACGAGTTCTTCAAAAGCATTTACATCACTTCCGCGGAGTACGCTCTCTTTGAAATCTATGCCTATAACATTGAACAGCGCCTCTTTGAGCTTTTCTTCTCCGCAGTCGACGCCGAGAAGTTCATACAGCTCCTCTATATCGCCGTCAAGACTTTCGGAAAGCGCTTCGGGGTGCATGACAAAAATTTTGTCGTGTTGGGTTTTTGTGCACTTTTCAGAGTCAAGCTTTAACTCTTCAAACATCTTCTCACCGGGGCGGAGTCCCGTAAACTCGATTTCAATGTCTTCGTGGGGGCGAAGTCCCGCAAGCTCAATCATATTGCAGGCAAGGTCATAGATGCTGACGGGCTGGCCCATATCAAGAACAAAGGTTTCTCCATTTTTTGCCGTAATTCCGGCGTTGAGCACAAGCGAAACGGCTTCCGGTATCGTCATAAAGTAGCGCATAATGTCGCGATGAGTTACCGTGACGGGGCCGCCCTGCTCTATCTGCTTCTGAAAAATCGGTATGACGCTGCCGTTTGAGCCGAGAACGTTTCCGAATCTTACCGCACTCAACACGCAACCGAAACCGTTGTATTTCTGGACGAGAAGCTCGGCGGCACGCTTTGTCGCGCCCATAACGTTTGTGGGATTGACTGCCTTGTCCGTGGAGATGAGAACAAACCGTTCTGTTTTGTTTTCGATGCAACACTCTATCGTGTTCTTCGTTCCGAACACGTTGTTCTTAACCGCTTCAAACGGATTGTCCTCCATAAGCGGGACGTGCTTGTGCGCAGCGGCGTGGAAAACAACGTCAAACTTATGACGCGCAAAGAGATAGTTCATCCTCTCTTTATCACGCACACTTCCCACCCTCACGCAGAAGCGCTCTTCCGGATATTTTCCAAGAAGGTCATTTCGCAAAAAGAAAAGACCGTTTTCGTTTATATCCATAACAACAAGGTATTTACAGCCGTATTCAAGAACCTGGCGGCAGATTTCCGAGCCGATGCTCCCCGCACCGCCCGTAACGAGAACTGTCTTTCCGCGTATATATTCGCGCACAGCGTTCATGTCTGTTTTTATTGAATCACGGAAAAGAAGATCTTCTATCGAAAGGTTTTTAAGCGACTTTTTTGAGCCGCGGATAAACTCGTGAAAATCGATGGGGTTTCCGAAAAATTTAACAGCAAGCCCTGTTCTTCTGCACTTTTCAAAAATTTCCTTCAATTCGCCTGCTGTCGCAGACGGGATAGCTATGATTATTTCCTCCGCATCAACCTTTTTTGCAACCGAGACCGCGTCGGATATTTCCCCGCAGACGCGAACGCCCGATATCTTCATTCCCTGCTTTGCGGGGTCGTCGTCAACAACTGCGACGGGAAAGCTTTCCATTCCCCGGCTTGTCATAAGCATCTGGACAAGCATGCTTCCTGCTCTTCCCGCGCCGACTATAAGTGCTCTCCTTGCCTTTGTCTTTGTTGCACGAAGAGATGAATTGTAAAACCTTATACCTATTTCCGCAGAAATAAGGACCATTTCAAGGACGAAAAACAGCACCATAAAAATCAGCAGGATGCTCATGGAAATATTGAACTTGAATATTTCATGCAGAACAATCGTGAGAACTACCGAGCAGACACAGGAAATGCCCTTCCAGAAAACATCACGCGCGGAAAAGGTATTCTGGAGAGAGGTGTATCTTCCAAAGATGACTCCGAAAAGAATTACCGAAGCGACAAGCGCTATAAAGAAAGGTGCATTCCCCGCCATAATATATCCTTTCGCCGAGGAAAACTCCATATCAAAGCGAAGAAGCACTGCAAAAAAGACAGCAACTGCCGCACAAAAAACATCAAGCAGAAAATATGTAATTTTTCGCAAATTGATGCGCATTCTGCATATTCCCCCTATAATAATCGTTAGTTAATATTATTTTAACACCTTCTCATACTTTTGTAAAGAAAAAAACCCAAAAACAGAAATGTTTCCGGGTTTTCCATTTATTTCTTTTTCAGTTTTTCGAAAAAACTTTTCCTTTCGGTGTAAGCTTCTTCCCCGACAGCTTTTGAAAACTCAGAGAGAAGCTCCTTCTGCTTCTTTGAAAGGTTCTTCGGAACTTCAATGTTCACACGGACGAACTGGTCGCCGCGGCGCGACGAGTGAAGATGGGGGACACCCTTGCCGCGCAGACGGAAGACAGTTCCTGTCTGTGTGCCCTCCGGCACCGTGTATTTGACCTTTCCGTCAAGTGTCGGAACTTCAATTTCCGCGCCAAGCACAGCCTGTGTAAACGTTATCGGGACATCGCACATAACCGACGTGCCGTCACGCGTGAGGATATGATGCGGGCGGACGGAAACCGTGATGAGAACGTCACCGTTCGGGCCGCCGTTCGTTCCCGCGTTTCCCTCGCCGCGGAGTGATACTGTCTGCCCTTCGTCGATTCCCGCGGGGATGTTTACCGAAAGCTTTCTCGAAACGCGTTCACGCCCCGTGCCGGAGCACTTACCGCACGGCGTTTTTATAATCTTACCCGTGCCGTGGCAGGTGGGGCAGACACCCGATGATGAAATCATACCGAGCGGTGTGCGGCGCGTCGTCTTCACCGTACCCGTGCCGTGGCAGGTGGCGCACGTTTCCGCATTCGTGCCCTTTGCTGCGCCCGAGCCCTGACACTCGGAGCATTTTTCGGTTTTCGTCACACTTATTTCCTTTGTGCAGCCAAATGCCGCCTCTTCAAACGAGAGAACGAGCGAAACCCTTATGCTCTCGCCGCGCGTTGGCGCATTGCGGCGCGCCTGGCCACCGCCAAAGCCTCCGCCGAAGAAGCTGCCGAAAATGTCGCCAATGTCGAAGTCCTCAAAGCCGCCAAAGCCTCCGCCGTATCCGCCATATCCGCCTGCACCGAAGTTCGGGTCAACGCCTGCATGGCCGAACTGGTCATACTTCTGGCGTTTTGACGCATCGGAGAGCACCTCGTAAGCTTCGTTTACTTCCTTGAACTTTTCCTCTGCTTCTTTATTGTCCTTGTTAAAGTCCGGATGATATTTTTTCGCAAGCTTGCGGTAAGCTGATTTGAGCTCTGCATCCGTCGCGGTTTTTGCTACACCCAGCACTTCATAATAATCTCTTTTTTCTGCCATAGAATCCTCTCCCGTGGAGAAAACTGTACGGGCGGTCAGCGACCGCCCCTACACATTTTACTCGAATTAGTCAACCGGCTTATAGTCTGCGTCAACTACGTTGTCGCCGCCCATATCGGGTGCTGCACCTGCATCTGCTCCTGCCGCCGCCTGAGCTTCCGCCGCTGCCTTATAGAGCTTTTCGGAAACCTCGTAGAACTTCTTTGTGAGTGCTTCTGTCTGTGCCTTGATAGCCTCGGTGTCTGTTCCTTTGAGTGTTTCGCGGAGCTTATCAACCTCAGCCTGAACGCCTGCCTTTTCTTCTTCTGTTATCTTGTCGCCAAGCTCTGTGAGCGTCTTCTCTGTCTGGTAAACCATCTGGTCGGCAGAGTTTCTGACATCAACCTCTTCGCGGCGCTTCTTATCCTCTTCTGCAAACTGCTCTGCCTCTTTTACAGCCTTGTCGATGTCGTCCTTGGAGAGGTTTGTGGAGGAGGTGATTGTGATGTTCTGCTCCTTACCTGTGCCGAGGTCCTTTGCCTTTACGTTAACGATGCCGTCTGCGTCAATGTCAAAGGAAACCTCAATCTGCGGAACACCGCGCGGAGCGGGAGCGATTCCGTCGAGGTGGAATCGGCCGAGAGTCTTGTTGTATGCTGCCATCTCGCGCTCACCCTGGAGAACGTGAACCTCAACGGAGGTCTGGTTGTCAGCCGCCGTGGAGAACACCTGGCTCTTGTTTGTCGGGATAGTTGTGTTGCGCTCGATAAGCTTTGTGAAAACGCCGCCCATTGTCTCGATACCGAGAGAGAGGGGAGTTACGTCGAGAAGGAGAATGTCCTTTACATCGCCCGCAAGAACGCCACCCTGGATAGCTGCGCCCATAGCAACACACTCATCGGGGTTGATGCCCTTGAACGGTTCTTTGCCCGTGTAGTTCTTTACTGCATCGGAAACTGCGGGGATTCGTGTTGAACCGCCGACAAGGAGAACCTTTGAAAGGTCGCTCGGAGAAAGCTTTGCATCGCTCATAGCCTGACGGACAGGAACCATTGTGCTGTCAACGAGGTCTGCTGTGAGCTCATTGAACTTTGCGCGGGAAAGTGTAAGTTCAAGGTGCTTCGGGCCTGTTGCGTCCGCTGTTATATAGGGAAGAGAGATGTTTGTGCTGAGAACGCCGGAAAGCTCAATCTTTGCCTTTTCAGCTGCCTCGCGGATTCTCTGCATTGCCATCTTGTCGTTTGCGATGTCTACGCCGTTTTCCTTTTTGAACTCGTCTACAATCCACTTTGCAACGCGGTTGTCAAAGTCGTCACCGCCGAGACGGTTGTTACCTGCCGTTGCAAGAACCTCAACAACGCCGTCGCCGATTTCAAGGATTGATACGTCGAATGTACCGCCGCCAAGGTCGTAAATCATAATCTTCTGGTCTGTTTCTTTATCAAGACCGTATGCAAGAGCAGCCGCTGTCGGCTCGTTTACTATACGGAGAACTTCAAGACCTGCGATTTTGCCTGCGTCCTTTGTTGCCTGACGCTGGCTGTCTGTGAAGTATGCAGGAACTGTGATAACAGCCTGTGTTACCTTTGAGCCGAGAAAAGCCTCGGCATCTGCTTTGAGCTTTGAGAGAACCATCGCGGAAATCTCCTGCGGGGAGTATGCCTTGCCGTCGATGTTGACCTTATAGTCAGAGCCCATCTCGCGCTTGATGGAAGAGATTGTGCGGTCGGGGTTTGTAACTGCCTGACGCTTTGCAACCTGACCTACCATTCTCTCGCCGTCTTTTGAAAATGCAACAACAGACGGTGTTGTTCTTGCGCCCTCTGCGTTAACGAGAACAGTCGGCTCGCCGCCTTCCATAACAGCAACGCAGGAGTTTGTTGTTCCTAAGTCGATACCAATGATTTTTGACATAATTTTTTCCTCCATTATATTAAAGTATGTTTTTACAAAGTTAATTTGCGACCTTTACCATAGCCGGGCGGATGACGCGGTCGCCGCACTTCGCGCCCTTTCCGAAGACCTCGGAAACCGTGCTTTCGCCGAATTCCTCATTTTCCTCGTGCATTACGGCATTGTGGAAGTTCGGGTCAAACGCCTCGCCCTTCGGGTCGATAATTTCAACCTTCATTTTTGAAAGCGTCTCGCAGAGCCCGGAGAAGATAAGCTCAACTCCCTTTTTATAGTTCTCGTCCTCCGACGGGTTTGCAACCGCGCGCTCCAAGTTGTCATACACGGAGAGAAATGCCGCGACGGTGAGTGCCTGGGCATCGCCGAAGATCATTTCCTTTTCCTTTGCCGTGCGCTTGCGGAAGTTGTCATACTCCGCGGCAAGGCGAAGATATTTGTCGTTGAGCTCGCGAAGTTCTGCTTCCTTTTGTTCGAGCTCTGTCGGCTCGTTTGCTGCTTCGTTTTCTTCTGTTTCCTCTGTTACTTCTGCCGTTGTCTTTTCCTTTTCTGCCATTTGTGACCTGCCTCCTATTCGTTAAAGAACGTATCGTGCAAAAGCTTGTTAAAGCCTGTTATGAAATAGTTCAAGTTTGCCGCAACCTTTGCATAATCCATACGCCGCGGACCTACAATTCCGATAGCGCCCTTCAAGTTTTTGCCAAGGTCGTATGTGCCATAAACAATTCCCGCATCGCGGAGCGACTCATCGCTGTTCTCGCTTCCTATTGAAAAATGAATCTGGCCCGGATTTTCGGAGTTGAAATGCTCCTGTGCATGGCGCATAATTCCTTCCTTATCGGTAAGGTAGGAGAGAAGCTCCTGCGCCTTTTCCGGATCGCGGTATTCGGGATGGCTTAAAATTCTCGATATTCCGTCAAGGTAAACATCGCCGCCACGCCCCTCATCAAGCACCTCGCCGGCAAAGTCCATGACCTCGCTTATCAGCGCGGAGAGCCCTCCTGCCGCAGAAGCAGCGCGCTTTATCAGAGAAAGCGGAATTTCGTCGAGCGTGCGGTTTGTGAAGTTTTCATTGAGGATGCGAACAACGAGTGCGAGTTCCTCATCCGTCGCCTCAACATTCAGTCTTATGCGCTTATTCCTCAAAAGCCCCGAGCTTGTGACGATAACGGCAATAACCGTCATTCTTTCAATGAGAAATACGTCAAACTTCTTAACCGTCTCACTAAGATCCTTCGGCATAAGCATATATGTCGTATAGTTCGTAAGCCGCGAAACAAGGCTTCCGAACTCGCGAAGCATTCTTTCAAGCTCGCGCATCTGCGTATTGAGCGCGGCGTTTATCGCGTCCGCCTCTCTTGTCGAGAGCGCGTAGTTCTGCATAAGCTCGTTGACGTACAGGCGGTATCCCGCAGTAGAAGGAATGCGACCTGCGCTTACGTGCGGCTGTTCGAGAAAACCGAGCTCTTCAAGCTCTGACATTTCGTTTCTTATCGTCGCGGGAGAGACATCAAGCCGGCTTCTTGCGGCAATGACCTTCGAGCCGACAGGTTCTGCGTTTTCGATGTATTCATCTATAACCGCTTTAAGTATTCTCTTTTTTCTGTCACTTAAACTCAATGTGTATCCCTCCCACTCCTTTTTAGCACTCACGACTTCCGAGTGCTAATTATATTTTACTCATTTTTTATTTGTTGTCAATACGTTTTTTTCGATATATAACAAAAAATTAACAAAACAAGCCGTGTTTTGAATGTTTTTTGTGAAAAAGTTTCAATTTTGAAAAACGTCGGTTTTGTAAAATTATGGCTCGGTTTTTAGCACTCACCGGCTCAGTTTGTCAAAAACATATGTCGGTCAGCTCAAATTCTGTGCCGATATGTCCGTTTTTTCTGCAATTTCCCATAAATTAAATTTTTGCCTTCCTGCTATTGATAATTTTTTTGTCGGGGTGTATAATTAAGCAGATAAAAAGAAAGGCGAAGCGGCGATGGCAAATATGAATCTTAAAAACTGCGCTGTTATAAATGACCTGTCCGGCTTTGGCAGGTGCGCGCTCAATGTTTCAATCCCGGTTATGAGCGCACTTGGCATACGCACACTTTCCGCGCCCACTGCCGTTCTCTCAAACCACACGGCTTTTTCAGACTATTACTTTCACGACCTTACCGACGGTATGGAGGAGTATTTCTCCGCCTGGGAAAAACTTTCGCTCTCCTTTGACGGAATCTACACCGGCTTTCTCGGAAGCGAGCGGCAGGTTGATATAATCTCTTCATTTATAAAGCATTTCCGTACAAGTGATACGCTCCTGTTTGTCGACCCCGTTATGGGCGATGACGGCAAGCTCTACACGACCTACACACCCGAGCTTGTCTGCCGTATGCGCGAGCTTATCCGCGGTGCGGACGTTATAACGCCGAACCTCACCGAGGCGTGCTTCCTGGCTGACATTTCTTATAAGCATATGGAAAACGCATCTGATGCAATGCTCTTTTCCCTTGCAAAGAAACTTTCTTCTCTCGGTGCAAGGAGAGTTTGCATAACCGGTATATATCGCAAGGGATTTGTCTATAATTTCGTGTATGACGGGGTTTCCGGCAAAACCTTCCGCACCCGCTCAAAATACGTCGGCGGGCAGTTCTGCGGAACGGGTGACCTTTTCACCTCACTTCTTGCAGGGTTTATGCTTCGCGGAAAAAGCTTCCGCCAATCGGTGCGCCGCGCCGCGAGGTTTATAGGCAAAGCCGCCCTCCTCTCAAAAAAGCTCGGCGTTTCCCCGACTGACGGAATCGCCTTTGAAACGATTTTACATAAAGCATAAAGGAGGAAAAACATATGAAAACAAAACTCAGCACAAAAACGCTCGTTCTCGCCGCGCTTTTTGCCGCAACCGTCGCCGTGACAACGGCGTTTACGGCATTCCCGATTATGGGAGGCAACGGATATATCCACGTCGGCGACATTTTCGTTCTGCTCGCGGCTTCCGTGCTTCCCGCGCCCGTTGCAGCGATTGCCTGCGGCATCGGCGGTGCGCTTGCAGACACAATGGCAGGATTTGCGCTCTATATTCTCCCCACAGCGCTTATAAAGGCAGCTATGGCATACACCTTTGCAAAGTCAAAAAACAGGCTTTTGGGTGTCGTCCTTGCCGTTATCATTCTCTGCGGCGGGTACTACATCACCGAAGTTTTTCTATTTGGAAGCTTCATTTCCCCGCTTTCGTGCATTCCGTGGAACCTCATTCAGGGCGCATTTGGTGCGGCGGGATATTTCCTTCTGGCTTCGCCCGTCAGAAAGCTTCTTGATAAACTCAGCATTCAATAACAAAAAGCCGTGTAGCTTATGCTACACGGCTTTGTTTTATTTGGAGGCCACACTCTTCATCGTCTTTTTAAGGAAGATTAGGCAGAGGATAAGAGATGCAATCTCCGCTATCGGGAAAGCAAGCCATACGAGGTTGAGTATCCCGGTTTTCGAGAGAAGCCACGCCGCAGGAATAAGCACGACAAGCTGACGACATATTGATATGAACAGCGAGTGCGCGGGGTTTCCTATCGCCTGACAGACGGAGTTTGTTATGATACAGAAGCCCGCGATTATGAAGTGCGTCGCAATTATGCGGAGCGCGGGGATTCCGATTGCAAGCATTTCCTCGGACGCCGCAAAGAAGCCGAGCAGCGTTTTTGGCAGAAACTCAAAGGCAAGTGTTCCGACAGCCATTATCGACACCGCCGCAACAATTGAGAGCGTTATCGTCCTCTTCACGCGCCCGGGCTTTTTCGCGCCGACGTTATATGCAATAATCGGCACCATTCCGTTGTTCAGTCCGAAAATCGGCATAAAGATAAAGCTCTGCAACTTGAAGTATGCGCCGAAAACCGCGGTTGCCGTGGTCGAGAAACTGATGAGGATCCGATTTAAGCAGAAGTTCATAACCGAGCCGACCGACTGCATAAGGATTGACGGAAGGCCTATGGTGTAGATGCGCTTTGCAACGAATGTATCCCAGCGAATCTTCTTAATCGAAATTCTCACTTCGTGATTTGTTCTCCCGTTGATTATAATTGCAACAATCGCCGCAATTATCTGACCTGCAACGGTTGCGATTGCCGCGCCCGAAACACCGAGCCTCGGCATACCGAGGAGACCGAAGATGAGAATGGGGTCTAAAATTATATTTATAATCGCGCCCACAAGCTGGGTTATCATTGCAAGGTTGGTCTTTCCCGTAGACTGCAAAAGTCTTTCAAAGCAGAACTGGAAAAAAATTCCAAACGAAAAAATAAGACAGATGCTTGCATAATCAACTCCGTATTCGACGATTTCCGCAACATCCGTCATGAGAAGGAAGAACGGGCGTGTTGCAAATATGCCGATAAGAGCACAGACAATTGCCGACAAAATAAAGAGAAATATTCCCGTGTTTGCCGAGCGGTCAACCATATCGCGGTCACCCTCGCCAAGTGCGCGGGAAAGAATGGCATTCATACCCAGTGCCGTTCCGCCTCCGAGCGCAATCATTATGTTCTGAAGCGGAAACGCGAGAGAAACCGCACTGAGCGCATTCTCGGAAATTCTCGCAACGAAGATGCTGTCCACAACATTATAAAAAGCCTGGACAAGCATTGATATCATCATAGGCACTGCCATACCCGCAAGAAGCGGCGCTATCGGCAAAACTCCCATTTTATTTTCGCGTAAAACCTTTTCGTTATCCATTTACATATCCTTTCAAAAAACAAAGTAGCTTTGCTATTATATAATTATTTTCCCCTGCGGTCAATAGTAAAGCTTCAACACGTGGCGTGTTGAAGCTTTTTTCTATTTGATATACTTCCAGGGGTTTACATATCTGCCGTTTACGTGAATCTCAAAGTGGCAGTGCGGGCCCGAGCTGTTTCCCGTGCTTCCCATTCGTGCTATCTGCTGACCCTTTGCAACCTTCTGGCCAACCTTTACAAGCACCTTCGAGTTATGCGCGTAATATGTTTCAATGCCGTTTCCGTGGTTGATGACGACGAGATATCCCCATCCGCCGCGTTTCCAGCCTGCCCACGTTACCGTTCCTCCGTCTGCCGCGGAGATCCGGCTGCCGTGGCTTGCGGCAAAGTCAACGCCCTTGTGCATACTGCCGCGGCGCATACCGTAGTTTGAAGAAATTATTCCGCCGCTTACCGGGCGCGAAAGCTTTCCTGTTGCCGCCGTCTTCGGACGTGCCTTTGTGCCGACGTGAACGACCTTCGTTTGCGGCTCCTTGGTTACAACGCTTGAAATAATCTCGCGCGAAACTTCCTTGTTGTCAACATATGTGACGTCTGCAACGACCTTTCTCGTTCCTGTTTTTCCCTGTGTGACAACCTTCTTGTCGCCCTTGTAAATGCTCGAATCGGAAACCTCGCGTGTTTCAAACGGAATTGTCTCCGTATATTCGACGTGGCGCACAGCTTCAACCGAGAGGAACGGAACCTCTTTTGCGACCGTGACCTTGCGCCCCGCGCGGAGTTTTCCGTTGCGGAGTGACGGGTTTAAGTCGAGAAGGTCTTCCTTGGTCATACCGTTTGCCTTGGCGATTGAGCTTATCGTATCGCCCGACTTTATGGTATATTCACGTGTCGAGTGTCTCTTCGAGGTGAGCTTTTCTCTTATTTCCTCATACGAAATAAGCTTTGACGAATCGACATATTTCTGCGAAATTGAAACATCCTGTGCAAAACGGGCGCGGACATTCGGGTCATTCGTATAGAGCAGCTCATCAACCATCCTCTGAAGAGTTTCGCGGTTGCGGCTTGCTCCGACAACCTCGCCGTCAACGGTGAGTGCATAAAGCTGGGAAACCTCGTCTATCTGGGAGAAGAAATATGAGCGGATCGCATTCTTTGAAATAACCTTCTCACGGGGAACAATTCCCACTTCAAATCTCACCGGCGTCGTAACGCTGTACGGGCGCTCCAGAATCTCACTTGCACGGGCCTCAACAAAGCTTACCGCCTCGTTGTATTCCTCACGGCTGTACATATACCCGAGCTCTTCCCCGTTTGCAATAATCTTGATTCCGACGCCGTAAAACGTCGACGCGATAATTACAAGCGTTGCCGCTAAAAGCACGGTCGCAAGAAAGATACGGTTTGCACGAACTTTTATAAGAACAACGGTCAGAGTGTGAAAGCGACAGCGCGCCTCATCACGCGCACGGCGGAAAACATCCGCCGCAACGGCAAGACCTACCGCAGAAGCAACTCCCGCCGGGACAATAGCGCGCGAATGGAGCGTTGTCGCAAAGTTTACCGAAGCGTGAACAACCTTTGTTGCAATAAAGGAGAAAAACTCAAAAATCCAGGTAAGAATTGCAAAGAAAAAGTCTGCAACGCGGCCTCTGCCCGACGCATATGCCTGCACTGCGGGGGAAGCCGGAAGCGCGGCGCTTTCTGCCGCCTGTGTTTCCTTGGACATCGTTTTTCACCTTCTTTTCCGTAAAATATTTTTGCACCGCCGGTTACAAAGCGGTTACAAAGCAATTACATTATAGTGGAAATATGTTTTTTTGTCAACCCTTTTTGTAATCATTCGTTCTCACAGAAATGCGGAAAATCGTGGAAATACGCCATTTTTCCAAAAAACCGCCACACCCTGTTCCTCTGTAACATAACTGTAACACGAAATCTTGAAAGTGTTTCTTTTTTCTGCTACAATATCAAAAGAGCAAAAACCGGGAGGATTTTTTATGAAGATAAACGGCGCAATTTTTGACCTTGACGGCACGCTGACGGACTCTATGCACGTGTGGAGCACAATCGGCAGTAATTTCATAAAGAGCTGCGGAAAAACCCCGCGCGACGATGTTGACCGCCGATTTTGCAGTATGAGCGTCTTTGAAGCGGTGAGGTTCTTAAAGGTTGAATATGACCTTCCGGGCGACGAAGAGAAAATCACGGACGACATAAACCGCACCGTTGAGGACAGATATATAAAGGAAGTTCTCTTAAAAGAAGGCGTGCGGGAGTTTTTAGACTTTCTTTCAGAAAAGAATGTCCCCATGTGTCTTGCAACGGCAACAGATAAATATATGGCAGATGCGGCTCTTCGCCGCCTCGGCATCCGCCATCACTTCAAGGACATACTGACAAGCAAGATTGTCGGCGTCGGAAAGGATATGCCCGACATTTACCTCAAAGCAGCAGAAATTCTCGGAAGCGACGTCACCAAAACGGCGGTCTTTGAAGATTCCGTCGTCGCCGTGCGCACGGCAAAGAAAGCAGGCTTTTTCGTCGCAGGGCTTTACGATTTTTCCTTTGACTATGCAACAGAAGAGGTTAAAGCAACGGCAGATGTCTATGCAGAAAAAATCCTTGCCCTTAAAAAATATTTTGAATAAAAGAAAAAGAGCGTCTCTGACGCTCTTTTTTCTTACAGTGGATTGCTTTTTATCTTTGCAAAGCGGCGGGGGTATTTTGCAGGCGTTTCGCGTACCTTTTCTATGACGAGCACGGTATGTGTTATTCCCGTGTCATAGAGGGGATAGTCGAACCGTTTTACAAGCTCACCGCCGAGAGTTTTTATGGCGTTTTTTGCACCGTTTAACTCCTCCTCACAGTTTTCCGCCTTCATTGCAAGGAACACGCCGCCGACTTTGACATAAGGCAGGCAGAGCTCGGAAAGCACGGAAAGGTCTGCCACGGCGCGCGAGGTTGCAATATCAAAGCCCTCGCGATAGCCTTTTTTTACGGCCTGTTCCTCGGCGCGCGCGTGGATACACTCAACATCCGAAAGTGCGAGAGATTCACAAACGCCGGAGAGGAAGTTTATTCTCTTTCCGAGGCTGTCGAGAAGAGTTAAAGAAATATCGTCGCGCGCAAGGCGGAGCGGAAGACCGGGGAAACCTGCTCCGCAGCCGACGTCTATAACGCGCTTTCCCGAAAAATCATATGAACCCAACAGCGCGAGCGAGTCTGCAAAGTGGCGTATGCAGACCTCACGCGGGTCGCAGATTGCCGTGAGGTTCATAACCTTGTTCGTTTCAAGGAGCATCTCCGAAAACTTCTCAAAACGTGCGGGGTCCGCCTCAACCCGGAGGCTTTTGAAAATATCGCAAAGGAGCTCTCTCATATGCTTTTTTCTCCTTTTTCGTTTTTTAAATACAGCAGAAGCGCGGCAATATCGGCGGGGCTGACACCCGAAATGCGCGATGCCTGACCTACGGAGGCAGGTTTTATCTTCGACAGCTTCTGGCGCGCCTCGGTGCGAAGCCCCATAAGCGACATATAGTCAATGTTTTCTGGCAGCTCCTTTTCTTCAAGGCGGCGGAACTTTTCTATCTGCTCCTGCTGTCGCGCTATATATCCGTCATATTTAAGCGAGATTTCAACGCTCTCGCACACATCTCGTGAAAGTTTGCCCCGCAAGGTGTCAAAGCGCGCAACCCCGTCATATGACAGCTGCGGACGGCGGATGAGATCGGAAAGCCTTGCACCTGTCGTAAGCGGAGATGTTCCTCTCTCTGAAAGGAACTTATTTATCTCCTCTCCCGGCGGAATTACCGTCTTTTCAAGGCGGGAAAGCTCCTGCGCTATCGCGGCTTTTTTGCTTAACATACGGTTGTATTTTTCCTCGGAAACAAGGCCGATTTCATATCCCTTCTCCGTAAGACGGAGGTCTGCATTGTCCTGACGGAGCCAGAGGCGGTATTCCGAGCGCGAGGTCATCATACGGTACGGCTCGTTTGTGCCCTTTGTCACGAGGTCATCAACCAGTGTTCCTATATACGCGTCTGCGCGGCCGAGGACAAACGGTTCTTTCCCTGAGAGCTTTCTTGCCGCGTTTATGCCCGCAATAAGCCCCTGTGCCGCGGCTTCCTCATAGCCGGACGAGCCGCAGAACTGCCCTGCGCCGTAAAGGCCCGAAACGGCTTTTGTTTCAAGTGTCGGGTAAAGCGCGAGCGGGTCTATGCAGTCATATTCTATGGCGTACGCAAAGCGCATTATCTTCGCGTTTTCAAGCCCGCGGATTGAGTGGACTATAAGAAGCTGAATGTCCTCCGGAAGTGAGGACGAAAGCCCCTGAATATACATCTCGTCTGTCCCGAGCCCCATCGGCTCGATAAACAGCTGATGACGCTCTTTGTCCGCAAAGCGCACCACTTTGTCCTCGATAGACGGACAATACCTTGGTCCGACACCCGAAATGTTTCCCGAAAAGAGTGGTGAGCGGTGCAGGTTTTCGCGGATTATGCGGTGTGTTTCGGCATTTGTGTATGTAAGGTGGCAGATAGCCCGGTTTTCTGTCTTCTTTTCCGTATCAAACGAGAACGGATAGATGTCCTCGTCGCCCGGCTGCGGCTCCATTGCGGAGAAGTCGACCGAGCGCGCGTTTATGCGCGGCGGTGTTCCCGTCTTGAAACGGCGGAGCGGAAGTCCCTTTGAAAGCAGGTTCTTCGTAAGCTCAACTGCGGCAAACATACCGTCGGGCCCGCCCTCTCGGCTCACCTCGCCGACGGTTGTTCTTCCGCCGAGGTATGTGCCAGTTGCGATTATGCAGGCAGAAACAAAATACTTTCCGCCCGAAGCGGTAAGAACATACGTTACTTTGCCGTTCTCTATTCCGACATCGACAATCTCCGCCTGGATGAGGTCAAGATTTTCCTGCTCTTCGAGAGCTCTTTTCATACGCGCCTGGTAAGCCCTGCGGTCTGCCTGGGCTCGGAGAGAATAAACCGCGGGGCCTTTGCCGCGGTTGAGCATACGGTACTGTATGCACGTATCGTCCGCGGCGCGCGCCATCTCGCCGCCGAGCGCGTCAATCTCGCGCACAAGGTGTCCCTTTGCCGTTCCGCCTATTGCGGGGTTACAGGGCATATTGCCCACCGAGTCGAGATTTATGGCAAAGCAGGCAACGCTCGCGCCGAGCCTTGCCGCCGAAAGTGCCGCCTCGATGCCCGCGTGTCCCGCGCCGACAACGGCTATATCATATTTTCCTGCGATGTATTCCATAGCTTCTTCCCTTATTTATATAATAATGCGCGCGCATACTTTGACAGAGCCTCCTCACGAAGAGGAAAATGCTCTTTTAATTCTTCTCCGAACTTCAAGAGCTTCTCCACATCTCCCGAAACAAGCTCAATCTCAATCTCGGAAAAAGCGGTGTCCCGTCCCAGGATCCCCTCGTCGTATGACAGGATGAATTTCATTTCCGGAAGCGTTACCTCACACTCCCATCTTGTAAACGAAACCCTTGCTACGCACACAAGCTCTTCTTTTAAAAACAGCTCTGTCGGCGCTCCCTGCTTCGAGAGAAGGGTAAGCGCTTCCTTTATATCGTCGCACTCGGCATTCCACTCCCCGCGAAGGGAGAGCGCACCTGAGCGCTTTTTGTTTACTTTTACACAGAATACACTCTTTCCGTTTTCTTCGCGGCGACGCAGCGTTATGCCGAGCCTCTTTGCAAGGTCATCCTCGGTGTCGAGATATTCTGTCCTCATCGTGAGGGTGCGTATTTCGCCGCGGTTTTCAGAAACGGGCGGATATGAAAAAAGCTCGTCCTTTGAAAACGGTGCTGCGACCGCATATTTAAGCTCAGTTTCAAACCCCATTCTTCTTCCTCCCGCAAAGTGCCGCAGGAACGGTCAGCAAAAGCTCGCCTGCGGTGAGATATGCAAACGTTATCCACTGTGAAATGAATTCGGATTTCATAAAGTGCATCGAAAGCCAATATACGAAAGGTGTCAGCACGCCGAGTATCGCGCCGGAGATATATATCGCCTTGCCGCACCGCCCGAGGCTTCTTGCCCGCGCGAGCGCAAGCGGCGGAAATGTATCCGTAATAAGGTTTACGAGGAGAATCTGCAAAGCCGTCATCGGAAATCCGAAGCCACATACGACGGAAAGAAGAACGCCGAGTGCCTCGGCAAGATTTGCCGAAAGGAGATACTCCGATGTCCTTTCCGTTGCGCCGCGTGCCACCTTTCCGAAAACGATTGCACGGTCGGCACAGTGTTCCCCGCCCGAGATTATCGAGCACGGCTCCTTTGCGGCATCCTGTGCGCGGATATCAGAGATTCCGACGTCTGCCGCGGCAAGTGCGACAGCGTCGCTCACCTCACCACCCTGCATACACACGGTTTTGCCGAGATTTTTAAATATGTTGACGATTCTTATCTTGTCCTGCACTGAAAGACCCGCAAAAACAAAGGTTTCCCGAAGTGCGCGGCGCAGCTCGTCATCCGGCAAAGCCGCAACATCGCGCCCGAAGAGCATCTTTTCCGCACTTATGCCGAGCATGGATGCGCCAAGGGAAGCTCGCTTTGCATCCGCCGAGGTGAGGAGATATGTCATAACTCCCGCGCACGAAAGCTTTTCCGTGTCGGGCGCTTTTGCTTCATCACCCTCTGCCCCCGTTGCCGCAAAACCGAGAAACACAAGCCCCGTGTCACACGGCACATCGTCGCCCGAGCGCATACCGATTGCCGTGAGGTGGTTGCCCTCGGCACGGAGCGCACGGATGCTTTCGCCAATCTCCTCACGGTCAAAGTCCGTGAGAGTTCGGATTTTGCCGAAATCCCATATGAGCTCCGAACGGTAGAGAATTTCCTCTGCATCACCGCCGGTGTATGAAACGGTGGTGTCCCCTGCGCGGTGAAGCGTTGTGTAAACCTCGCCCGAAAACTCGCCGATTTTCGGAAAATTCTCTGAAACTTCCTTCTCGTCGCACTTGTGTGCGGCATAGGCCGAAAGCGCGGGAAGCGCCATATCGCACAACAGAAGACCGTAAATGAACGGAACTGTGTCCTCCTCCTGAGGCGAATGAATTCTGCCGTTGGTATATGTTGCCGAAACACCGAGCTTCGGAACGTCGGTAATAAAGACATCGCACTCGCCAAGAGCCTCGATGCTCTTCATATTCTTTGCCGAAAACCCTGCCTTTGAAAGCCTCTCCGCCGCGGCGGAGAGCGCAGAAAGCGCTGCTGTGAATATGCTCTCCGGAATTATTGCAGCGGCAAGTGCCACGCTCGAAAGAAGAGCCGGGAAAAATTCTGTTTTGTATATAAGCGATGCGACAAAAACAACAACACAGACGGAAAATACCACAGCGTTTGTTCTTGTCATAAGCCTTCTTATCTTTGAAAACGTCGGCGCGCTGTCTTTTTCGGGCGTGTCCGAGAGCGTGGTGCGGCGACTCCGCTCAGTTGAGAGCCCCGTTGCGACGACAACGCCGTCGCCGCGACCGCGTATGACGACCGTTCCTTCAAACGCGCAGTTGTCACGACGCTCGGCAGGGATTTTGCCGAGGAGATAGCTCTCCGCATCCTTCCTCGAATCCGCGCTTCCGCCGAGTGCTGTCTCGTCAACAACGAGCCTTTCCGTTGAAATAAGGCGCACGTCGGCAGGGACAACCCGCCCCGGTTTTAAGGTTATAATGTCACCGACGACCAGCTCGTCTGCCGGAAGGCGCATCTTCGCGCCGTTGCGGAGCACGGTTGCATGGATTATCGACGCATTTACCGCAGAGGCAATCACGCGGTGTGCACGACGGCGGCATTCTGCCGAAAACAAACCGTTTATGACTATTACCGCAACGATGAGAGCCGCTTCAACCACGCCGCCGAGAAGCGCGGAGAGGATTGCGGCAATCGCGAGCATATATATGACGGGGCGCGAAAATGCGCCTCGCGCAAATTTAAAAAAAGAAGAATTGTCAGAGCTTTTTGCTTTCTCGGACGAGCGCAGACGCGCCTCCTTGTCTGAAAGCCCCGTTTCGGGGTTTACATCAAGCGAGCTGAGAGTTTCTTCTATGCTTAATTTGTGATACACAAAAACCATCTCCTGACTTATATAAAATTATATATGTAAAAATATAAAGTGTCAAGAAAAGCAAGCAGTAAAAACAAAAAAACGACCGTCGTGACGCGACAGTCGTTTTTTTGTATACAATTTTGATACTTGGCAAATCGGAATTTGATTATTTGTCTTTTTTGTCAAGTTGCTTGAGAATAAAACAACCCATAGCTATAATCGGAAACAAAAGCCTTAATTCGAGAATACCAATGGGTTCAAAGCCAATATTGGCATCCAAAAACAAACCAACAATCCATGCTAAAATGGTAGTAAAAATTGCTATTGTCATACAATCACACTCCTTTGACAAATTCTTATTTGAATAATGCATCGTCCATAGCGATATGATGCGATGTTTGCCTTAATGTGCCGTAGGCAGACATCATTGAAAAAGACCTTAACTTTTTATCAAAGTTAAGGTCTTTTTCTGGTGGAGGAGGGTGGATTCGGACCACCGAAGCGAAACGCAACAGATTTACAGTCTGCCCCCTTTGGCCACTCGGGAACTCCTCCTTATAAGCTGGAGCTGGTAATAGGACTTGAACCTACAACCTGCTGATTACAAATCAGCTGCTCTGCCGATTGAGCTATACCAGCATTTTCACAGCCAATAAATAATATCAAAAATAATTTTGTTTGTCAAGCCTTATTTCTAAAATATTTTAAACAGGTCTTTCTTTTTGCCTTTCGAGGAATATAGTTCAAAAAATGAGGAAAATTGTATGTTTTCTTTTTTTTACTTAAATGGTAAAATTGTTTCAATGAAAATTAATTTGAGGAGGATATTTTAATGCCCGTATATGAATCCATTAAAAATGCGGATAACAAAATAGTCATTTCCGCACAGAACAAGGATTCCGTCGTATTCGGCTGGGACAAGGTTCTTTCTGCGCTCACAGACAAGGTTTCTGCCGGTGCAAAGACAATCGCTCTTGACGGCTGGTACGGAATCAACTACGAAAAGATTGCCGAAGCTCTTGCTGCGAAGATCAAGGCAACAGGAAAGGACGTTGTTTTAGTTCCTGCATACGAGCTTTTCGTTTCAAGAGAAGACATCATCGCTTACAATCAGCCCTACGTTACAGATGACCCCGGTTTCGGTAAGGTAAACAAGACCGGCGTTGTTGAAGACATCCTCTGCAAGGACGCAGTTGCAGCTGCAAAAGAAAAGCTCGCTGCAAAGGACGGCAAGGTTGTTATCATCTACGGTATGGCAGCTTCCATCAAGGAGTTTGAAAAGCTTCTCGATGTTAAGTGCTACATAGACAACACACACCAGAAGGTTCAGTGGGATATGTGGACAGGTAAGCTCCCGACATTCGGCTGTAAGGAGCCGACAAAGGGCTATGACTGGAAGGAATACAACTATTCCGACTACTACATGCTCAAGCGCCAGAAGGACTATATGTACGGCGCAATGGACTTCTACGTTGAGAACTACTTCGAGGATGACCTCGTGCTTGTTCCGAGAAAGGCATATGACGAAATTATGTCCACTCTCGTTAAGTACCCGATCCACGAAGTCAAGATCTTCTCTCCGGGTCCGTGGGGCGCATACCGCTATGAGCAGATGGACTACGGCGTAGAAGGCCTTGCAAACAACGCATGGAACAAGATTGCAGGTCCGGAGCTCCGCATCCTCATCGACTTCGGCGGCGAGAGAAGCATCAACATGCCGATGCTCAACGCTATGCAGTACGGTAAGGAACTCGTTGGTGAGCTCATTGACAAGCAGTATCCGGGTCTCTTCCCGCTTGATATCTGGCTTGATGACGGCTGGCACCCGACAAAGCAGCCGGCAGAGAGAATCTCAATGCCGATGCACATCCACCCGTCAAGCAAGTACGTTGCTGACAACTTTGACGAGCCGCTCGGCCGTTACGAAACATACTACATCGCAGAAGCTTACGAAGGCGCTAACACCTGGATGGGCTTTAAGGACGATGCTGATATCGAAGAGTGGGAGCGTCTCTGCGAAGAGTCACAGAACATCACTCCGATCGAAAACTGGAAGGACTTCATCTCCACCTGGCCGTCCAAGGAAGGCGACCTCTACCTCATTCCTCCGGGGACAATGCACGGTCACGGCGGAAACCAGATGGTTCTCGAGATGGATACAAACCCGTCTATCAACGGTACTGAGTACTCCTTCTTTGAATATGACTTTGCAAGACCGTCTTGGGACGATGACGCAAAGAGCATGACAGGCAAGCCGCTCAAGATGCACCTTGAACACGGCAGAAATATGGAGAAGACAAGAAGAGCTTCCTGGGTTAAGGAAAACCTCCTCTCCCAGCCGCACGTTATCAAGTGGACTCCGGAATACTACATCGACCAGTACAAGACATACTCAGTTATGCCGTACCACGTTGAGAGAATCCACTTTGAGAACGTTGGTGAACTCTCCACAGAAGGCAAGTTCATGCATATGTTCACTCTTACAGTAGGTAAGAAGGTTACTGTCCGCTCCAAGAAGAACCCCGAGCTCTTTGCAGAGTGTGACAAGTTCCAGACTCTCGTTGTTCCGGCAACTTTCGGCGATTACGAAATCATCAACGAAGAGGGCGGCAGAGTTACCTGCGTAATCCAAAGATGGAAAAAAGGCTAAACTTTCTCGGACAATAACTGTCTGATTTACGATATGCCTTTGAGAAGGTATCCTTTCAAAGGATACCTTCTTATATATTTAAAACGAAGTTTTAAGGAGAATGAGTATGAATATTCTTGCTATCGGCGCACATCCCGATGACATCGAAGAATCCTGCGGCGGAACTCTTGCAAAATATGCAAAGCTCGGCCACAAGGTTTTCACTGCAACTGCTACAAACGGAAACGTTGGCTCGTCCACACTTTCGATGGAAGAGATTGCAAAAGTCCGCAAGGAAGAGGCTCGCCGCGCAGCAGCTATAATCGGTGCGGAATATATCTGTCTTGACTATGACGATGAAATGTTCTTTGAGGACAAAGCGGCCCGTCTTGCTTTTATAGACCTCGTCCGCTACTGCAAGGCTGATGTTATCCTCACACACAGCCCGCACGACTATAACCCCGACCACGAGCTTACTGCAAAAATCGTAAACGACATTGCTGTTATGATTCCGATTGCAAAGCTCCCGACAAAGAACAAGCCCTATGACAAGATTCCGCTCATTGCGTACTTTGAGCCGGTTAACGGTCTCGGCTTCATTCCGACGGACTATGTTGACATCTCTGAATTTATCGAAACAAAGCGCGCTATGTGCTATGAACACCAGAGCCAGATTTCCTGGATGCAGGATAACTACAAGGACACTATGGGCGGCAAGGACTTCTTTGAAGGCGTTGAAACAAGAGCAAAGTTCTACGGTCTCCAATGCGGCGTTGACTATGCAGAGGGCTTCCGCCTCTCCAACGATGCTTTCCGCGTAGTTCCGTACCGTTTCCTTCCGTAATGATGAAGCACGAGATTATAAATCACGCGGTTTTCGGGGAATGTCTTTTTGTAACAAACGGAACCGTTGAGGTTAAAATTCCCCTCTCTTTCGGTCTCCGCATAGGTCATTTTTCACTTGTCGGCAAAAAGAACGTCTTCTTTGAACAGCCGGATGATATGACCGACCTCACAACGCCGGAGGGTTGGAGAATCCGCGGCGGACACAGAATGTGGCTTGCGCCTGAGGGTAATTTTGACTACTTCCCGGACAACGCTCCGATAAAGTACGAGATTTCAGACGATTGCATAACTCTCACACAGGAAGAGGACCCCTGGCTTTCCGTGATAAAAAGCTTTGTCATAAAGCTTGACGGAGCAAAGCTGCACATCACCCACAAAGTGACGAACACGGCAAAAGAGGCGAGGACGTGCTCGCTCTGGCCCATAAGCGCGATGGCGGCGGGCGGTGTGGAATATATCGACCTCCCTCTCCGCGAAAACGGATTTGACCCGTTCCGTCATATTGCGCTCTGGGACTACACAACCCTTGACGATGAGCGCGCAGAGTATTCGCGCAATCAGATAAAGATTTCGCATATGCCGACTGACGAGCGTTATAAAATCGGCATCGGTCATCCTTTGTCTCCCGTGCGCTACGAGCTTTCCGACACGGTGTTTTTAAAGCACTTTGAGGTTTTAAAAGAAAAGGCTTATCCCGACGGCGGAGTCTCTCTTGAAACCTTCTTCTGCCGCCATATGGCAGAGGTTGAAACGCTCTCGCCGGTCTGCACAATTGAAAGCGGGCAGACGGCGGAATACTCCGAAACGTGGGAGCTTTTACACAAATAAATCCGAAAGGACTAACCTGATATGAAAGTAAATATAGCAGCAGTAGGCCTTGGCTGCCCGTTTGAAATCGGCTTCGACCAGGCAGCAAGCCTTCTTGACACAACTGCCGCAACTCTTAACGCAAAGGGTATCAACTGCATTAACACAAAGGTTGTTATGCATGACCTTGACACAGTAAAGCAGGCGGCGGAAACACTTAAATCCGTCGATGCGGATGTCCTTCTCATCTGCATCGCAACATGGAGCGAAGACCACCACCTTCTTGACCTTCTCTCCTATATCGATAAGCCCATCATCCTCCGCGCTTACCCCGCATTTGACACGGGCTCGCTCTGCTGTGCACATCAGATAGGCGCTGTGTTTACAGACATCGGCGCGGGCTATGAGTTTGTCTACGGCGAGGCGGATGACGATGCCTGTGCCGACAAGACAAAGACAATCGCAACGGCTTATGCTCTTAAAAACACTATGGGCAAGGTGCGCATGGGCGCGCTTGGCGGCAGAGTAAAGGGCATGACCGAGATTGCGTACGACGAGTTTTCCATCAAACAGAAGCTCGGCGCAAGAATAGTTAACCTTGACGAAAAGGAGCTCACGCAGAAGGTTGAGGCAATTTCTGATGCCGAAGCCGAGAAGCTTCTCGAAGAGAAGAAAAATGTTCTCGCTCCCTGCAAGGTTCTTTCAAAGCACGAGGATATGCTTGAATCAATGAAGTTCTACGGCGCTATGCGCCAGCTTGTTGACGAGTATGACCTCTCCGCGCTTTCCGTAAAGTGCTACACTACATATATGGGCAAGGTCTGCCTCGGCTATTCTCTCCTTGCAGAAGAGGGCATCGTTGCCTCCTGCGAGGGCGATGTTACAAACGCGCTTACTATGAAGCTTCTCTACGAGCTTTCAGAACAGCCCATCAACAACACTGACCTTCTCTATCCTGACGAGAAAGAGAACACCATCCTCTTTGCTCACTGCGGCTCCTCCGGCTTCTCCATTGCGGGCGGTGAGGTTGAGCTTGCTCCGGTCCGCCTTGCGGAAACAGGCGTTTGCAGCCGCTTCATCCCGAAGACCGGCACGGTTACCCTCGTTGACATCTGCGGTCACGGCGAGCAGTTCCGTATGTCTGTCATGGTTGGCGAGGCAATCCCCTGCGAAATGCTCTTCCCGGGTAACCCGGCAGTAGTTAAGTTTGAAAAGCCCGTCGCACAGATCTGCGACGAGATTATGCAGTACGGCTCGGGCCACCACTGGATGGTTGCATACGGCGACTGGCGCAAGGAGCTTGAAAGCTTCTGCAAAATCCAGAATATGAAGTACTACGAGATATAAAACGAGGAGGTTTTAACTATGAAGAGATCAGAAATCAACGCTGCTATCCGCGGCGCTCTCAAACTTTTTGACGAATACCGCATCACTCTCCCGCCGTTCCTCTCCTGGACACCGGACGAATGGAAGACAAAGGGTGAAGAGGTCCGCGAAATCAAGGACAATATGCTCGGCTGGGATATTACTGACTTTGGCTCGGGCGACTTTGAAAAGACAGGTCTTTTCCTTATCACTCTCCGCAACGGAAACCAGAAGAATCCGGAGAAGTATCCGAAGACATACGCTGAAAAGCTTATGGTTGTTCAGGAGGGTCAGATTACCCCGATGCACTTCCACTGGAACAAGATGGAAGACATCATCAACCGCGGCGGCGGCAACCTTATGATCAAGCTCTACAACTCAACAGAGGACGAACAGCTTGCAGACACAGACGTTGTCGTATCAATCGACGGTGTAACCCACACCTTCCCGGCAGGTCACGTCGTCCGCCTCACTCCGGGCGAGAGCATCACGCTCACACGCGGCCTCTACCACCGCTTCTGGGGCGAAGAGGGCAAGGGCACCGTTCTTGTTGCAGAGGTTTCAATGTGCAACGACGACTCGGCAGACAACCGCTTCTATGACACGGTTGGCCGCTTCCCCGAAATCGAAGAGGACGAAGCTCCGCTCCGCCTTCTCTGCAATGAATACGAGAGGAAATAACTATGAAAAAAGGAATTTGCGTTGCGGGTAACCTTATTGTTGACATTACATACCCGATAGAAAAATGGCCGAACCAGGGCGAGCTTGTCACCATCACGGAGGGCATCACGCGCTCTGTCGGCGGCGCTGTCTGCAACGACATTGTAGACCTTGCAAAGCTTGACCCGACCATGCCGCTCACGGCGCTCGGCGTTATCGGCACCGATGCTGAGGGTGACTTCATCCTTGAAGAGCTCGGAAAGTGCAAGAACATTGACCTTTCAAACCTTAAACGCGAGGGTATTACATCCTTTACATCCGTTATGAGCAACAACGACACAAAGGCGCGCACGTTCTTCCATTACAGAGGAACAAACGCCCGCTTTGACGAGAGCTATATCGACTGGGAAAAGCTTGACTGCGACATTTTCCACATCGGATATATCCTTCTCCTCGACGCGCTCGATGCAGAGGACCCCGAATACGGCACAAAGATGGCTCGCCTTCTTGCAAACGCACAGAAAAAAGGCCTTAAAACATCTATCGATGTCGTAAGTGAGTCGGGCAACCGCTTTAAGAAGATTGTCTCGCCCGCGCTCCGCTATACGGACTACTGCGTCATCAACGAGATTGAGGCACAGCAGATTACAGGCGTTAAACTTCGCGACGAGGATGAAAAACTCTACCCCGAGAATATGGAGGAGGCGCTCCGCGCGATTAAGGCGCTCGGCGTTTCCACCTGGGCTGTTATCCACTGCCCCGAGGGCTCATGGGGCCTTGACGAGAAGGATGAGTTCTTCTTCTCGCCGAGCCTTAAAGTTCCGAAAGACGACATCAAGGGTACCGTCGGCGCAGGCGATGCGTTCTGCTCGGGCGTTATCTACGGCGCATGGAAGGGCTGGACGCTTGCAGAGAGTGTTCGCCTTGCTACCTGCTCGGCTGTCGCCGCTCTTTCAGAGCGCGGTGCAACGGAAGGCCTTCGCGAAATCGCAGAGGTTATGAAGTTTGAGGAAAAATACGGCTACCGTTCTTAAATCTTATATAAAATCGGCGCACTGCTTTTTACAAAAAAGCAGTGCGCTTTTTTATTGCAAACATTCCCCTTTCTATTGACAAGGGCTTTTTTCGGTGATATAATATGTAAAAATAAATCTTTAAGAGACGGCCCCGTGAGGTCGGCAAGATTTGCAATATGAAGCTTCGCAGGGGGAGACCTGCGTATATTTTCGTGTGTCTTGCCGCTTTGGGCAAGATTTTTTTGTATAAAAAAGGAGAGGCTTATGTTCGCGTTTTTAAAGACAAACAAAATACAGAAGAACATAGAAACTTTTGCGTCCTGCCGAGCTTTGGCCAAGACGCTTATGCCTGCTTTTTCTTCCGAATATGCTGTTTTTCCCGGCTTTTGCGATGTGCATGTACACTTTCGTGAGCCGGGCTTTTCGTATAAAGAGACGGTTGACACGGGCTGTCTTTCAGCCGCGCGCGGAGGCTACACCGCCGTCTGCACGATGCCGAACCTAAACCCCGTCCCCGACAGTGTTGAAAATATTTCGCAGCAGAAGAAAATCATCGCGCGCGACGCGACGATTGACGTTTTCCCCTACGCCTCGATAACAGTCGGGCAGAAGGGCGAGGAGCTTTCTGATTTTGACGGAATGCGGGACCTCTGCATTGCGTTTTCAGACGACGGGCGCGGAGTTCAGTCGGAAAGCCTTATGCGCGAGGCTATGGAAAAGGCGAAAAGTCTTGACAAGATAATCGTTGCCCACTGCGAGGACAACGCGCTTCTTTTCGGTGGATATATCCACGACGGCGAGTATGCGCATCTTCACAACCACAAGGGCATCTGCTCCGAGAGCGAATGGGGTCCGATAAAGCGCGACATTGCCCTTATCCGCGAAACAGGGGTAAAATACCACGTCTGCCACATCTCCACGGCGGAGAGTGTGGAGCTTATACGGCAGGCAAAGCGCGATGGGCTTGACATCACCTGTGAGACTGCGCCGCACTACCTCATTATGAACGATATGGACCTTTGTGAGGACGGACGTTTTAAGATGAACCCGCCAATCCGCTCCGAGCGCGACCGTGCGGCTCTCGTTGAAGGGCTCCTGGACGGCACGATCGATATGATAGCGACAGACCACGCGCCGCACTCAGAAGAGGAAAAAGCAAAAGGGCTTTCGGGCAGCGCATTTGGCGTTGTCGGGCTTGAAACTGCTTTCCCCGCGCTTTATACTCACCTTGTTAAAAAGAAAATAATCTCTCTTGAAAAACTCATTGACCTTATGTCAAAAAACCCGCGCGAGCGGTTTAACATACCCGTGGGCGAGGACTTCACCGTCTGGGATTTAAACCACAAGTTTAAAGTTGACCCCTCGGCATTCCTGTCAAAAGGCAGGGCGACGCCGTTTGAGGGTATGACACTTTTCGGAAAATGCTTGCTGACAGTACATAACGGCAAAGCCGTTTACAAGATATAGGAGGATAAAACAATGGCAAAACGAACAGACTTAAAGAAAATTCTCATCATCGGCTCGGGTCCTATCGTCATCGGTCAGGCTGCCGAGTTTGACTATGCGGGAACCCAGGCGTGCCTTGCTCTTAAAGAAGAGGGCTATGAGGTTATCCTCTGCAACTCAAACCCCGCAACGATTATGACTGACACAACAATTGCCGACAAGGTTTATATGGAGCCGCTCACGCTCGAATATGTCGCGAAAATACTCCGTCACGAGCGCCCGGACGCAATCGTCCCCGGCATCGGCGGTCAAACGGGCTTAAACCTCGCGATGCAGCTTGAAAAGAAGGGCGTTCTTCGCGAATGCGGCGTAGAGCTTCTCGGCACATCGAGCGAAAGCATCGAGCGCGCAGAAGACCGCGAGCTCTTTAAGGAGCTTTGCGAGAGTATCGGCGAGCCGACAATCCCCTCCGAAATTACATACTCACTCGATGAGGCAAAGGAGGCCGCAAAGAGGATAGGCTATCCTGTCGTTCTTCGCCCTGCGTTCACGCTCGGCGGAACAGGCGGCGGCTTTGCATATAACGAAGAGGAGCTTATTGACGTCGGCACAAACGCCTTTAAGCTCTCCCCCGTGCACCAGGTTCTTATTGAGAAGAGCGTCCGCGGCTATAAGGAGATTGAGTTTGAGGTTATGCGCGATAGTAATGACCACGCGATAACCATCTGCGGTATGGAAAACATCGACCCCGTCGGTGTTCATACGGGCGACTCTCTCGTTGTCGCGCCAATTATGACGCTCTCAAAAGAAGACGAGAAGATGCTCAACGACAGTGCTATAAAAATCATCCGCGAGCTCAAAATTTCAGGCGGCTGCAACGTTCAGTTTGCATTAAACCCCGACACGAGCGAGTATTACCTCATCGAGGTTAACCCGCGCGTTTCGCGCTCATCCGCTCTCGCTTCAAAGGCATCGGGATACCCGATTGCGCGCGTTACGGCAAAAATCGCCGTCGGCATGGCTCTTGAAGACATCGAAATCGCAAATACAAACGCCGCGTTTGAGCCGAGCCTTGACTATGTTATAGCAAAGTTCCCGCGCTTTCCGTTTGATAAATTCGCTACCGCGCCGAACACGCTCGGTACACAGATGAAGGCAACAGGCGAGATTATGGGCATCGGCTCAGACCTCACCGAATGTCTTTTGAAATCCGTCCGCTCCCTTGAAACGGGCGCGTGCCACTTCCACCTTCCGAAGTTTGACGGTATGAAGACAGACGAGCTTCTTTCATACATAAAGGACTTCCGCGACGACAACATCTTCGCCGTTGCAGAAGGCTTCCGACGCGGCGTCTCCGTTGACGAGATTTTTGAGATTACGAAAATCACGCGCTACTTCCTTGACGCGGTAAAGAAGATTGTCGATGCCGAAAAGGGAATAGCAGAAAAGAAGTTTGACACGAAAACGCTTAAAGCCGCAAAGAAGATGGGCTTTTCCGACAAGTATATCGCAACGCTCTGGGAAACAGACGAGCTTTCCGTCTACAACCTCCGCCGCGAGGAGAAGCTTTTCCCTGTTTATAAAATGGTCGACACCTGCCACACAAACGCATATATCCCGTATTTCTATTCAAGCTACTCGGGCGAGAACGCCTCGCGCCTTACCGACAGAAAGAAGATTGTCGTTCTCGGCGCAGGACCTATCCGTATCGGTCAGGGCGTTGAGTTTGACTATTCAACCGTTCACGCCGTTGCAACAATCAAGAATTCGGGCTATGAGGCTATCATCATAAACAACAACCCCGAAACGGTTTCTACGGACTACACAACGGCAGACAAGCTCTACTTTGAGCCGCTTACAGCGGAAGATGTTATGAACATCATTGAGTTTGAGAAGCCCGAGGGCGTTATCGCCTCGCTCGGCGGCCAGACGGCAATCAACCTTGCCGAGCCGCTCCGCGCAAGAGGTGTCAACATCATCGGCACGGATTGCGACGCGATTGAGCGCGCAGAAAACCGCGACAGCTTTGAAAAGATTCTCCGCGAGCTTGACATTCCGCAGCCGAAGGGCCGCGCCGTCACAAAGATTGAAGACGGCATTGCAGCCGCGGCAGAGATAGGATATCCCGTGCTCGTCCGCCCGAGCTTCGTTCTCGGCGGCCGCGCAATGCAGATTGTGTCCCACGAGGAGCAGCTGCGCCAGTATCTCAAAACAGCTGTTGAGATTGACGAGGACAAGCCCGTTCTCGTTGACAAATACATCCAGGGCAAGGAGGTTGAGGTTGACGCTATCTGCGACGGCCGCGACGTCTTCATCCCCGGTATTATGGAGCTTGTTGAGCGCACGGGCGTTCACTCGGGCGACTCCATAAGCGTTTACCCCACCTTCTCAATCTCCGATAAGGTAAAGGGAATTATCCTGCAATATGCAAAGAAGCTCGGTCTCGGTATCGGCATCGTCGGTCTTTTTAACATCCAGTTCATCGTCGACGAGAACGACAATGTATTTATCATCGAGGTTAACCCGCGCTCATCGCGCACGGTTCCCTTCCTCTCAAAGGCTACAGGCTATTCACTTGCCGACATCGCAACAGAGGTAATCCTCGGCAAGAGCCTCAAAGAGCAGGGCATCTTCGACATATACCCCGAAGAGAAGAAGCGCTGGTATGTAAAGGTTCCGGTATTCTCGTTTGCAAAAATCCGCGGCCTTGACTCTTACCTCTCTCCCGAGATGAAGTCAACCGGTGAGGCAATCGGCTATGACGATAAGTTAAATCGCGCGCTCTATAAGGCATTACAGGCAAGCGGTATGCACCTGCAAAACTACGGCACGGTCTTTGCAACGATTGCCGACAAGGACAAAGAGGAAGCTCTCCCGCTCATCCGCCGCTTCTATAAGCTCGGCTTTAACATTGAAGCAACAGAGGGAACTGCCCGCTTCTTAAAAGAGCGCGGCATCCGCACACACATCTTAAAGAAGCTCTCCGACGGAAGCGAGGA
>JAFYPW010000069.1 GCA_017559985.1 Oscillospiraceae bacterium
GAACCCATCTTGCGGATTTGCTCAAACTGGTCAAGCAAATCGTTGAGGTCAAATTTGTTCTGAAGAAGCTTCTTTTCAAGCTCTTCTGCTTTTTTCTCGTCAATTGCCATTTCGGCTTTTTCGATAAGCGAGAGAACGTCGCCCATGCCGAGAATTCTTGAAGCCATTCTGTCGGGGTGGAAAACATCGAGATTTTCGAGCTTTTCGCCCATACCGACGAATTTAATCGGTTTTCCCGTAACGGCTCTTGCCGAAAGTGCGGCACCGCCTCTGGTATCACCGTCAAGCTTTGTAAGAATAAGACCGTCAATTCCGAGAGCACCGTCAAAAGCGGTTGCAACATTAACTGCATCCTGACCTGTCATTGCATCAACAACAAGGAGAATTTCATGGGGTTTAACCTCAGCCTTAACAGCCTTGAGCTCATCCATGAGTTCCTCGTCAACATGAAGACGGCCTGCCGTATCAAGGATAACATAGTCGTAGCCGTGTTCCTTTGAATAGGCGATAGCTTCCTTTGCAATCTGAACGGGATTTGTCTGTCCCATTTCAAAAACCGGTGCGCCAACCTGTTCGCCTACAACCTGAAGCTGTTTGATAGCGGCAGGTCTGTAGATGTCGCAGGCAACGAGAAGGGGACGGTGGTTTTCCTTTTTAAGCATAAGTGCAAGCTTTGCACAGTGAGTTGTTTTACCTGAACCCTGAAGTCCGCACATGAGAACAACTGTCGGCGGATGGTTTGCATATGCAAGGCGGCTTTTTGTTCCGCCCATGAGCGCAACCAATTCCTCTTTAACGATTTTGATAACCATCTGGGAGGGGGTAAGGCTTTCCATAACCTTTTCGCCTATTGCTTTTTCGGTTACGGTGTTTGTGAAATCCTTGGCAACTTTATAGTTAACGTCAGCCTCAAGAAGTGCCATACGAACTTCACGCATCGCAGAACGAACATCCGCTTCGGTGAGACTTCCTTTACTTTTAAGATTTTTAAACGCAGACTCGAGTCTTTCTGAAAGTCCTTCAAATGCCAATGTTTTCACCTCGGTTTATATATAATATGTATATGTATCTCAGCTTTCGAGCATTGTCATCGCTGCTGCTTTGATACGCACGCTGTAGTCGTTGATTTCTTTTGAAAGGCTGTGACGGAGATTGTGCTCGGCAATGTGATTTGCACATTCGATTATGTCGTTGAGACCTTGACGCATATCCTCAAAACGTTTTGCCATGCCCAGTCTGTTTTCCATATCCTGAAGCTGGGTTTCAGCTCTTTTGATTGCATCGCGCACACCCTGTCTTGTGATGCCTTCATTTTCGGCAATTTCAGAGAGAGAAAGGTCATCGTTATAATAGTATTCCAAAAAATCACGTTGCTTTGCCGTGAGCATTTCACCGTAGAAATCAATAAGCATTGCCATTTCATAATTTTTTGCCATTTCGGACCCTCCTTTCTCACTGCATTACACAAAAATAGCGGTCTTTTTCCGGACTTTCACACCCATGAAAAAGAACCGACCTGTAAAGTGTCTTTGCTTTACAGGTCGTTATTATACTAAAAATAATCAAGCTTGTCAAGTGCTTTTTTTACAGTGTTTTTCACACTTTTCCACTTTTTTATCACCAAAATCCCCAAAAACAGGTGGAAACTCTACAGATTGTGGTCTGTAAAGGTGAAAATCACTACATACATCGGGTTATCCACATTCTGCAGGTGGAAAACTTTTTATGCAGAGTCTGTGTCGGACACTTGTAAAGGTACACAGCTTTACACGACTCACTTCAGAGTTACGATTGTTACACCGTCTTCGCCCTCGCCGTAAACACCCAGACGGCTCGTTTTGACATAGGGAGAAGCCTTGAGATAACGGGTTACCGCCGTGCGGAGTGCCCCTGTTCCTTTTCCGTGGACAATTGTGAACTCATTAAGTCCCGAACGCAGTCCCTGATCAATGAATCTGTCAAGCTCAATGAGGCAATCATCAACAGTCATGCCTCTCAAATCAAGTCTTGTTGAAGGTGCCATGTTCAGACGGCTTTCGCCGTGGATTGCAATGCCCGATTTCTTTTCTTTTTTCTTCGGTGCATTTTCGCAAAGACGAAGATTGGAAAGTTTGACTCTTGTTTTGATTGAGCCTGCCTGCACTTCAATATTGCCGTTTTTATCAACAGGGGAAAGTACTTTAGCTTGTTTTGCGATGTCGCGTATAATGACCGTATCTCCTGCAACAAGTGCACGCGGAAGAACATAATCCTTATCATCGTCTTCAATTCCGATAACGGGGTCTGCGGCAGAGTCAATTGACTCAATTCCTTTTCTGACAGCTGCTTTTGCACGTTTTGCGAGTTCTGCGGCATTCTTTGTTTTTTGCTGTTCTTTTTTGAGTTTGTCAATTTCCTGAAGAAGTGAATATGCTTCTCGTTTCGCTTGTTCAACAACACGCATAGCCTGAGAACGGGCTTTTTCCATTTCCTTTTCACGGAGTATTGCTATTTCTTCACGGAGTTTTTCCGCGCTTTCCTTTTCTTTGTCTGCCTTTTCGGAAAGCTGTTTTGCTCTGTCATATTCATCTTCCATGCGGCGGC
>JAFYPW010000070.1 GCA_017559985.1 Oscillospiraceae bacterium
ATCAACCATTTCAGGCCAGCGTTCAAAGGTCTTTCCTGCACCTGAAATAGCCTGATAGGTACAAGCAAGGGCCTTTGTGAGACCGAACTCCGCATTGAGAGCAGTAAGTACCGGAACGTATCCCTGAATGGAGCAGTTGGACTTGACCGCGATAAAGCCGCGTTTTGTACCGAGACGAGCCCTCTGTGACTTGATTATCTCTATATGTTCGGGATTAACTTCCGGAATTACCATAGGAACATCAGGCGTCCATCTGTGTGCGCTGTTGTTTGAAACAACGGGACACTCCGCCTTTGCATAGCGTTCTTCAAGCGCACGAAGCTCTTCCTTCGGCATATCAACTGCGCAGAAAACAAAATCAACCTCTGCTGCAATTTTTTCAACGTCGCTGCCTGCATCATACACTATCATATTTTTAAGGTTTTCGGGAACCGGAGCAGTCATTGCCCAACGATTACCAAGTGCTTCTTCGTAAGTTTTGCCCGCAGAGCGACCACTTGCCGCAAGTGCTTTAACCTTAAACCAGGGATGCTCCGCAAGAAGAAGAGCAAAACGCTGACCGACCATACCGGTGCAACCGATAATACCAACTTTGTATGACTTCATTTGAATACCTCCGAATATGACTTTCACATTACATATTATGCAGGGAAGTTTTTCTGTTTACAATTGAGAATTGCGTATTGAAAAAATAGCCGTGCTATAATATAATTATAAGTGACATTATTAATAAATAATATCACGATGTATGCGGTGATGTCAATATTTTACCGCAAAAAACAGAGAAAGCCGTAGGAATTTTGAATGAAAAAATCGGATTTTAATTTTGACTTACCTGAGGAGCTTATTGCACAGACTCCGATAGAAAAACGCGACGCATCGAGACTCCTCGTTCTTGACAGAAAAACAGGAGAAATCTCTCACAATGTTTTTTCTGACATAGCAGACTTTCTCTACCCCGGAGATTGTCTTGTTTTAAACGATTCAAGAGTTATTCCCGCAAGGCTTTTCGGAGAACGAAAAACAGGAGGAGTTGTTGAAGTCCTTCTGTTAAAAGACATTGGCCGGGATAAGTGGGAGGCTCTCACCCGCCCCGGCAGAAAAACAAAAATCGGCGAGGAAATTTTCTTTGGCAACGGTAGATTAAAAGCAAAGGTAATTGATGAAATAGATGACGGAAAGAGAATCGTTGAATTTCATTACGACGGAATTTTTCTTGAAATCCTTGACGAATTAGGTCAGATGCCGCTTCCGCCTTACATACACGAGCAGCTCAATGACCCGGAAAGATATCAGACTGTCTATTCAAAAAACATAGGCTCGGCGGCAGCACCGACAGCAGGATTGCATTTTACGGAAGAACTGCTTGAAAAAATAAGAAACAAAGGTATCAACATCGCTTTTGTTACCCTGCACGTCGGTCTCGGCACTTTCAGGCCTGTCAAGGCAGAGTTGATAGAAGACCATATAATGCACTCTGAATATTACGAAATTGCAGAAGAAGCGGCAAGAATAATTACACAAACAAAAGAAAACGGCGGACGAATTGTCGCAGTTGGTACAACCTCCTGCCGTACTCTTGAATCTGCATTTTCTGATGACGGTAAGCTTCAAACTCTTTCGGGAAACACGAGCATATTCATTTATCCCGGTTACAAATTCAAGGCAGTAGACGCGCTTATAACGAACTTTCATCTCCCGGAGAGCACTCTCATAATGCTCATCTCTGCTTTTGCAAGCCGCGAAAAAATTCTTAATGCATATGATGTTGCCATAAAGGAAAAATACAGATTTTTCAGCTTTGGCGATTCTATGTTCATCAGATGAGGTATTCTATGTTTAATCTTTTAAAAACAGAAGGCAGAGCCCGCAGAGGTACTTTTACGACACCTCACGGCACAGTCCAGACCCCTGTGTTTATGAATGTTGCAACGCTTGGCGCAATAAAAGGTGCGCTCGATGCACAGGATCTGCGCGATATCGGTTGTCAAGTTGCGCTTTCCAACACCTATCACTTACACCTTCGTCCCGGTGAAGATGTTGTGAAAAATATGGGTGGTCTTCATAAGTTTATGAACTGGCAAGGGCCAATCCTTACCGACAGCGGAGGTTTTCAGGTTTTTTCACTTTCAACACTCAGAAAAATTGATGAAGAAGGCGTGACTTTTGCATCACACATTGACGGACGCAGAATTTTTATGTCGCCTGAGTCCTCGATGCAGATTCAGTCAGCGCTCGGTTCTGATATTGCAATGGCTTTTGATGAGTGTATCGAAAACCCCGCGCCTTATGATTACGTGAAGAGATCCTGTGAGAGGACAACCCGCTGGCTTTCAAGATGCAAGGATGAGCTTGAAAAGCTCAACAAAAAAGAAGACTGTGTTAATCCAGGTCAGATGCTTTTCGGCATCAATCAAGGAGGAACATATGACGATTTACGCGTGCAGCACATGATCGAAATTGCAAAACTTGACCTTCCCGGATATGCAATAGGCGGTCTTGCCGTCGGTGAGAGTCACGAGGAAATGTATCGCATAATCGACTCTGTAGAACCGCATATGCCAAAGGACAAGCCCCGTTATCTTATGGGGGTTGGAACTCCGACAAACATCATTGAAGCAGTAGCCAGAGGTGTTGACTTTTTTGATTGCGTACTCCCTGCAAGAAACGCAAGACACGGTCATCTTTACACAGAAGACGGTTGCATAAACCTCAACAATGAAAAATACAAAGAAGATACTTCCCCCATCGACACCCATTGTGATTGTTATGTATGCAGAAATTATACGAGAGCTTACCTGCGCCATCTTTTCAGAGCAAAGGAAATGCTCGCAATGCGCCTTGCCGTATTACATAACCTTCACTTTTACAACAAGCTTATGGAAAGAATCAGACAAGCTCTTGATGAAGGGACATTTGAAGGATTCAGAGAGAAATATTCCGGACGTTTTGATAAAAGGCTATAAAAGAAAGGATTTTGAAAGTGAAAAAGTTTTTAATCTTCACGGTATTATTGCTGGCACTTTCTTTATGTGCCATAGCGGCACCACCCGAAGCAAATCCCACAGTCAGGGTTGGCCTCTACTATGGAAACAATGCAATGATTTCGGCAAACCTCCAGAATGTTGAAGGATACGGCTATCGTTTTGGCTTTTTTGATTCCGCGCATAACTTTATAGCGCAGCACCGTGACACATCAACAAACAGAATAAGTATGCTCAAAGATGCCAACATATATTTCAACGACGGCACCTTCTATGAAACGGGAGCACCAAGCGGAAGCACACTCATAGGAGCTTTCCATATTCAGTTGGATACTGAATATGCTTCCTCTGAAGAAGTTTCAGCAATGGTAACATCTCTCCAACTGCAAGGCATCCCTGCGTTTGTATCAATCCACAACGGGATTTACAGAATTCGTGTAGGCTCTTATTCAAACCTTATGTCCGCGCAGGCAGACACAACAAAATATATGCACCTCGGTTCTGCATCCGCAGTTGGCAACAACAGCAAATGTGTAACGGTTGTAAACACGGTTAACGGAAAAATCCTTTTTGAGTATGACACAGGCGAATATCTGGCGGTTTACCCGTCCACCGGAGAGGTTGAAATTCCACTTACCTGGTTCAAGGGTTATAAATATTACGGCGGTTTCCAATATCTGCGTGATGGCGGGAATATTTCCGTTATAAACTTTGTTCCGATGCAGGAATACACAAAAGGCGTTGTCCCGTACGAAATGTCTGCGAAGTGGCCGCTGGAAACTTTGAAGGCACAAGCGATGTGCGCAAGGACATATGCGTTGTATAACTACGGAAAACACGGAAAAAGCTTTGATGTCTGCGGAAGCACGGACTGTCAGGTTTATCGCGGCGCAAACTCCGCAACCGAAAATTCAGACCGGGCAGTTGACGAAACATACGGCATGTATATTCTCCATGACGGAAAGCCGATAAACGCCGTTTTTTGTTCCTCAAACGGCGGCGCAACCGAAGATTCGGAAAATGTATGGTCCGCAACACTTCCCTATCTCCGCGGCGTATATGATAACTTTGAGGATCTTGACACTTCAACAAACGGCCGCTGGTCATATGAGTATACATCAGACCAGTTGACATATATCCTCAACGCCAAGGGATATACCTGCAACACGATTGTTAATATGTATGTAAAAGAATTCACACGTATGGGAAACGTAAAGACGCTTACTCTTGTTGACTCAACAGGAAAAGAGTTTAATTTTTCAAAGGAGAAAGCAAGAACGATTCTTTACAGCTCAACATACAAAAAATACACGCACAGCCAGCGTTATACAGTAAAGAAGAAGGGCGAAATTTCTCCATCGGTTATGTATGTAAACAGCGGCAGTATGGTTGATTTTAGTTACGATTCAATCTTCGCTATCGGAAAAAACGGAACTGTACAGCTTCCGAACTCCGCAGTTTCCGTTATAACCTCTTCCGGAATAACCACGTTTGACCCGAACAGAAAACAGACACAGACATCACAAAAACCGAGTGAGCTTACATTTGTTGTATCCGGAACCGGATGGGGCCACAACGTCGGGCTTAGCCAGAACGGTGCAAAGGCCATGGCGAATGCCGGTTATTCCGCTGAAGATATCATACATTTCTATTACACCGATGTTGACATCTTCAAATCAGGATTTTAAATTGTAAAATTTTTTTGATATACTTGCTTTTTAAGACAGAATTTAGTAAAATATACCTATGTGTATAACACAAAATAATTCGAGAGGATGTATTCTTAAATGAACAAGAAAAGACTTTTATCAATTTTCACACTTATCCTTTTGGTTTGCTCACTCGTAACAATGGCACTTGCAGCTCCCGAGGCAGCTCCTGTTGCAGATGCCGCAAGCGCTGAACCCCTTCCCTGGTATGCAGCACTTATGAGCAGCAACTTCGGTAGTTTTCTTCCGATTATTATAATCTTTGTTGTTTTCTACTTCCTTCTTATCAGACCTGAAAACAAGAAGAAAAAAGAAATTGCAAAGATGAGAAGCAACTTAAAGGTTGGCGACGAAATTACAACTATCGGCGGAATTATGGGTCGCGTTACAAACGTACGTGATGACCAGCTTACAATCGAATCAAGCAACGACAGAAGCAAACTTCGCATTGCAAAGTGGGCAGTAAGCACAGTCGACAAGGCAAGAGAAGTTCCCGAGGACACAGCAGAATAATTTTTATTTGTTTATCTTCCCCGGCAATACCTTTTTGGTATTGCCGGGTTTTTGTACTTTTTCACAACCTACCGGAATATAAATTTAACATCACTTTTTTCGGAGGGTTGTTTTATGCAAAAAAATGATGACTTTTCAAAAAAACAAAAGACCTCGCTTTTACCTTTCTTCATCCATTCAACGACAGGCATCAGCGTGTCTGTTTTGGCAGCACTCATATGTTCTCTTCTAATTTCCACGGAAACGATTCCTGCGCATATGCTCGCACCCGCTTCATACGTTGTTGTTATTGCCGGTTTTTTTGTTGCAGGCCTTCTCTCTTCACTCAAATACGGTAAGCCGCTTATAACCTCGCTTTTACAGGCTCTTTTTTCGCTGGTTGTTTTTTACATTCTCGGTGCACTGATCTACGGAAGAGTTTTTCCTGAAACTTTTCTGTGGCAGGTCCCGGTTTTTTCTCTTTGCGGAGCAGTTGCCGGCGGAATTTTTTCTGCCTTTTTCAGCAAGAGAAAAAGGTAAAATACCCTTAACTTGACAAATTGGTTACAATAAGTTACAATGTTTAGAATAGAAACGACACAAAGGAGGAAATTATGTTTAAAAACAAAAATAAAATCATAACCATCTCCCTTGTCATTTTAGCGGTTATTATGTGCCTCGGTGCTTCATACAGCAAGAAAAACACTTTTGCTGTATATGAAGGCGACGATGTAACAGTATTTTCAAGCCATACAGCCTCCACTTCCGATGCTCTTGCTTCTGCCGGCTTCGTAATCGGAGAAGATAAATATACGGAAATGCCCGAAATGGCAAAAAACGGAATGGCAAAAATTTATATATACAACAAAAACAAGGTCAATTTAAAGATCGCAGAGACTACTACTGTTTTATATTCTCAAAAGGAAGAAACGCTCGAAGATCTTTTGAAATCCTATTCTGTTTCTCTCGGCGAATATGACACCATTTCACTTCCTCTCACAACGCCGATAACAGACGGTTTAGAGGTTGAGATTGTCCGTGTTTCACACTCAACGCGTGAAGAGACTGTTTCCGTTCCCTTTGCAACCGAGAAAAAGCCCTCGCAATCTATGTATAAAGGCACGTCAAAAGTGGTGCAGAAAGGTCAGAACGGCTCCAAAAAACAAACATTTCAGGTCGTCACAACAAACGGCGTTGAAACTTCAAAAAAACTGCTTTCCGAAACTGTTATAAAAGAACCTGTAGCGCAGATAGTTGAATACGGAACAAAGAAAAAGGAAACCTCGGGTTTTATAACCACCAAATCCGGTGAAAAGCTCGAATACAAAAACGTTCTCAATATGACCGCGACAGCATACACAACCGAGCGCACATCAGACAAGATTACGGCAACGGGACAAGTTGCAAGAGTTGGTCTTGTTGCTGTTGACAGAAAGGTTATTCCCCTCGGCACAAAGCTATATATTGTTGCAGCAGACGGAAAAAGCTGGTGTTACGGTGTTGCGGTTGCGGGTGATACAGGCGTGCGCGGAAACAAAATCGACCTTTTCTTCAACACCTATAACGAGTGCATAAGCTTTGGCAGAAGAAAAGCAACTGTTTATATATTAAAATAACAAAAGAAACTCTTTGCGAGGTAAGTATGGATTTATTCTCAATAAACAGCATAAAAGACATTCTGGGGAGACACGGCTTTCATTTCTCAAAATCTCTCGGACAGAATTTTCTTACAAAACGGTATATTTGCGAACAGATAGCTGAGTTTTCCGGCATCACAAGAGACGATTGTGTTCTTGAAATAGGCCCCGGCATAGGAAGTCTTACCAGTGTTCTCGCCGAAAGCGCAAAAAAGGTTGTTACGGTCGAAATAGACCGCGCCCTCCTCCCTGTTCTCTCCGAAACACTTTCGGAATATGACAACATAAAAGTTATAAATTCAGACATTATGAAGTGTGACTTAAAGAAGATTGTTGATGAGGAATTTGATGGAGAAAAGCCGAAGGTATGCGCGAATCTGCCGTATTATATAACTACACCGATACTTTCTTTCCTGATAGAATCAAAACAGTTTTCTTCCATAACAACGATGATTCAGAAAGAAGTTGCTCTCAGAATCTGCGCAAAGCCAAAGACAGCGGACTACGGTGCTTTTTCCGTTTTTATTCAGTATTATACAGAGCCCGAGCTTCTCTTTAAAGTTTCTCCCGATAATTTCATACCGCAGCCGAAAGTTGATTCAGCGGTTGTTATGCTCAGCCTTCGCGAAAAACCCCCTGTTTCTCCGCTTTCAGAAGAGTTCTTCTTTTCTGTGGTTAAAGCATCATTTGCTCAGCGAAGAAAACAACTTGTAAACGGTCTTCACTCCGCGTTTGGAAACGTTTTATCAAAAGAGGGGCTTACAGATATTCTTATATCTCTCGGTCACAAGCCTACCGTACGAGGTGAAGAGCTTTCTATATCCGAATTCTCTGACATTTCTGATATGATATATAAAAAAACAGAAGAAAAAAGGAGCTTTTAAAATGTTGCTTATAAAAAACGCTCACATTCTCACTATGGAAGACAACGATTACGAAAATGGTTATATCATAGCTGATGGTGGCAAAATTAAAACCCTCGGAAATATGAAAGACCTGGTTGAAAAAGAAAGTGATTTCGAAGAGGTCTATGATGCTAAGGGCAATTATGCTCTCCCCGGTTTCGTAGAATCCCACTGTCACGTTGGTCTCTGGGCTTACGGTCATGGCAGGGACGGAAACGACGGTAACGAATCGACCGACCCTGTAACACCACAGCTTCGTGCCATTGACTCCATAGATCACGCGGACGAGTCTTTCTCACGTGCGCGCAAGGCAGGCGTTACAACCGTCGTCACAGGTCCGGGCAGTGCAAACGTTATAGGTGGTCAGTTTGTTGCGTTAAAAACCGCAGGCCGTTGGGTTGACGAAATGATTATTAAAGCGCCTGTTGCAATGAAAGCGGCTCTCGGTGAGAACCCCAAGTTCACATTCGGACCGCGAAACGTTGCACCAAAGACAAGAATGGCAACTGCCGCAATACTTCGAGAAGCATTGTTCAAAGCAAAAGAGTATGTGCAAAAGCAGGATGCATACCTTTCCGGAGAATCAACCACTCGTCCCGAGTCTGATTTTAAGATGGAGGCACTTGCTGACGTTATCCGCAAAAAAATCTTTTTAACGGTTCACGCACACAGGGCAGATGATCTTTGTACAGCTATCCGTATTGCAGAAGAATTTGACATACGTCTCAGCATTGTACATTGTACAGAAGGACACCTTATTGCGCCGCTTCTCTCAGAAAAGAAAATTCCACTTATGCTTGGACCCACTTTCGGCGTAAGCGGAAAGCCCGAAACAAAAAACAAGGGATATGAAGTGTATGCGGCTATGGAAAAGGCGGGTGTTCCCTTCTCAATAATTACTGATCACGATGTTTTACCGATTGAAGAGCTTTATCTGTTCGCTTCTCTTGTCCACAAAAATGGTGTAAGCCGTGACACAACACTACGTGCGATTACAATAAACGCCGCAAAAAATGCAGGCATAGATGACAGAGTCGGCAGTATTGCCCCGGGAAAAGACGCCGATATTGTTATTCAGTCAGGCCGATTACTTTCTTTTGACACCAAGGTCGAAGCCGTGTTTTTAAACGGAAAACGTATAACAGAATAAATAAAAAAGCCGAACATCCAAATGATGTTCAGGCTTTTTTTATTTTCTTATAAGCTTTTTTGACGATTCTGCAAGATCAAGCATTTCTGCTGAGTTTTTAAGCGTAGTGTCGCTTATCTGTGAGCCACCCGTTATTCTTGCAAGCTCACTTTCGCGACCTGCTCTGTCGAGAATGTTGACATTTGTGAAAGTTCTTCCGTCGCGCTCTGTTTTCTCAATCTTGAAATGAATATCCGCCATTGCAGAAAGCTGTGCAAGATGTGTGACACAAAGCACCTGTTTTTTTACGGATAATTTATACAGTTTCTCTGCTATTCTTTGCGCCGCACGTCCGCTGACGCCTGTGTCTATTTCATCAAAAATCAGTGTGCTGACATAGTCGTTTTCGTCGAGCGCGTTTTTCATTGCGAGCATAATTCTTGAGAGTTCTCCGCCCGATGCAATTTTTTCAAGCGGTTTTGGTGCTTCTCCAAGGTTTGCAGCAAGCAAAAATTCGATGGTATCAATTCCTCTTTGCGAAAGCGTTTCGTTTTTTGTTATCTGAGCAATGAATTTTGCGTTTTTCATATCAAGCTGCGAAAGCTCACTTGTTATACTCTCTTCAAATTTACGTGCAGCAGAAATTCTGTATTCAAGAAGTTTTCCGGCAAGAGCACACGCCTCACCTTCCACCCTCTTTTGTTCATTCTGAAGGTCTTGTATACGTTCTTCCGAAAACTCAATCTCAGAAAGCTCTTTCTTCGCGTTTTCAAGAAAAACGAGCATCTCTGAAACGTCATTTCCGTATTTTCTTTTAAGTTTATGAATAACATCAAGTCTTGACTCTACTTCGTTTGCATCATCTTCTGAAAAGTCAAACTCATAAAGCATATCCCGAATCTGTTCCGAAACGTCATCCGCAACATAATAAAGTTCTGTAACCTTATTTAAAACATCAGCAAATTTTTCTGAAATTTCAGAAATTGAGGAAAGAGCTTTTGAAGCTTCAAGAAGAGCCGAACAAACCCCGATGAACTCGTCTGTTCCCGAAAAAGCTGAGTTTGCCTCATTCAGCTTCCCTGTAACCTTCGCTCCGTCACGGATAATCTTTTGTCTTTCAAAAAGCTCCGTGTCTTCGCCTTCTCTTAAATCAGCCGATTCAAGCTCATTTATCTGGAATTTCAGCATCTCAACCTGTCTTGCTTTTCCTGCTTCATCCATATCAAGTCGCGCAAGCTCACGGTTAATTTCCTGTAAACGTTCATAAGCGGAAGTGTATTTTGCTTCCGTTTCGAGATAAGACGAATCCGATGCAAAGCGATCAATAAATATTGCGTGTGACTCCGCATCGAGCAGTTGCTGACTGTCGTGCTGCCCTAAAATATTTATAAGCAAAACTCCGAAATTTTTCAACAGCGAGGCGGTTACGGGACGTCCGTTAATCCTTGCTGAACTCTTACCGTCGAGCGAAATCTCTCTTGAAACAATTATTTCATTGTTTTCTGCCTCAAAACCGTTTTCGGACAGCCAGGCATATACTTCATCATTACAATCACAAAAAACAGCGCTTACAGAGGCTTTTTGTGCTCCGTTCCGAATCACCTCACGACTTGTGCGATAGCCGAGCACGGCGCCGATTGCATCTATGATAATAGATTTACCCGCGCCTGTTTCACCGGTCAGAACATTGAATCCTTCGCCGAATTCTATGTCACACTGCTGTATAACCGCTATATTCTCGATGTGAAGAAGTTTCAGCATAGAAAATCACTCCGTTTATCAAGAGAGCATTTTGTTGAGCTCCTCGCAAAAATCAACCGCAGCCTGGGTTGTGTGTAAAACAAGAAACGCAGTATCATCGCCCGCAAGTGTTCCTGCAACATCAGAGGACTGCATCGCATCAATTGCCGAGCACGCCGCAGAAGCAAGACCCGGCATTGTTTTTAAAACAACTATATTCTGTGCATTGTCATACGAAAGAACACTTTCGCGGAATATCGCGAGAAGACGGTCTGAAAAGCCCGAGTCTTTTGCTGAATGGGAAACTGCATACTTACTCTTCCCGTTTGCGCCCACTGCTTTCACAAGCCGAAGTTCTTTTATATCTCTCGAAATTGTCGCCTGTGTTACGGCAAATCCTTCATTTTTAAGGTGTTCCGTAAGCTCGGTCTGCGTGGAAATTTCATATTTTTCTATAAGTTTGAGCAGAGTTGTCTGTCTTTTGCTTTTCATCAGCTATATCTCCTGTCCGAAAGTTTTGTGTATAATACGTCATAGAAATTCGTATCTTTGACATGAATCAGTTTTGTTGTGCGACGAGACTTCTTAATAAAGAAGCAGTCGCCGCTTTTTACTTCTATCCCCTCGTTGCCGTCAAGAGAGACGGAAACCGCCCGGTTCTGTGCGTTTTGCGGAACAATTTTTATAACCCTGTCGGAAGATAAAACAATCGGTTTTGCCGTCAGGGCGTGTGCGCAGACTGGTGTAATTGTGATATTCTTGGAGCTCGGGTCAATTATCGGGCCGCCCGCAGAAAGCGAATATGCCGTAGAACCCGTCGGTGTTGCGAAAATAACGCCATCTCCGCTATAACGCGAAATAAACATATTGTCGGCGTATATATCCATATCTATCGTCCAGATAAGACCTGTTTTCATAACAACAACATCATTGAGAGCAACACCGGTATATATTTCCGTTCCGTCTCTTACAACGGAGACATCTATCATCATGCGCTCTTCAACTTTAAAGTTTCCGTCAATTATGTTCTGAAGATAATTAAGCTCATGTGATTCAAGCTCTGCCATATATCCTATTCTGCCGATGTTTATACCAAGGATTGGCACATCAAGGTCACACACCTGATTTGCCGTATCGAGCAATGTTCCGTCTCCGCCAAATGAGATTATCGCATCAACTTCTTTTGACACACTTTCAAAATCACAAAGTGTTGCACCGCAGGTGGCGGCATCCGGGATTTCTTCCGAAATAAAAACGGAAACACCGTTTTGTTTAAAGAACTCTGAAACTTTTTTTGTACATTCTAAACCTATATCCCGTGAAGGATTTGGATTTAAAAGAACTTTTTTCATACAAGCTCTATCCTTTCAAGGAATTATGCGCCTCTGAAACAATTGTTGAAATATCAATATCCGCAGATTTTTCATCTCCGCAACATAAGCTTCCCAAAAATTCAATATTTCCTTCCGGACCGGTTATGGGTGAAAATGTAATGCCGCGCACTGAAAATCCTGAATTTTCTGCATTTTTAATAAAGTTTTCGAGAACCTCGGCATGGACTTCAGGATCCCTGACAACGCCTTTTTTTCCTACTTTCTCTCTGCCTGCCTCAAACTGCGGCTTTATCAGGCAGTAAACATTACCATCATCTGCCATAAGCGCACGCACCGCCGGCAAAACGAGCTTTAAAGAAATAAACGAAACATCAATTACAGCAAGTTCGATTATGTCCGGAACCTGCTCGTGAGTAACGTAACGAATGTTTGTACGTTCAAGACAGACAACGCGCGGATCGCACCGAAGCGACCATGCAAGCTGTCCGTATCCGACATCAACAGAATAAACCTTTTTTGCGCCTCTGCGAAGCAGACAGTCCGTGAAGCCGCCTGTTGAAGCGCCGACATCAATGGTAAGCTTTCCGTCAACGGTTGCAGAAAAGAAGTCGAGCGCCTTTTCTATCTTCAACCCACCGCGGCTGACATAGGATGCCTCGTTCCCTCTGACATCAATGTCGATATCCTCCGGAAAGGTTTCTCCCGATTTATCGGCTTTCTGACCGCTGACAAAAACATTACCGCTCATTATAACCGCTTTTGCTTTTTCACGGCTTTGCGCAAGTCCTCGCTCTACCAGAATAACATCAAGTCTCTTTTTTTCACTCACTCTTATGTGCCTCCATTATGGCGTCGGAAATCCCATCGACATCGATTTTATGCAGCTTCTGAAGCTCTGCTGTGTTTCCGTGCGTTGTAAAGGAATCTCCGCTGTTAAGTGCTTTAACCTTACACGTCATTCCGTTTCTGCAAATGACATCTGAGATCATTTGCGAAACCGAACCGTTCTCTACAACATCCTCGACAACTACAAGTTTGCCGGTTTTCCTGACAGACTCAATAATCGTATCAGTGTCCAACGGTTTCAAGGAGTTGAGCTTTATAAGTTCGCAGGAAACACCGCTGTCTCCAACAAACTCAACCGCTTTTTTTGCATTGTTAATCAACATACCATAGGTTACGACAGTTACATCCTTTCCACTTATCAAAACAGCACTTGGCGCATTCTTATCAAAGGAATTTGAAGTGTATTCGCCCTCACTTCCTCTGCCATAACGGATTGCAACAGGGCCTTGCGCCTTAACTGAATATTCAAGCATTGTTTTAAGTTCATCATAGTTTGCGGGTGCAAGAATTTCAAAATTGGGTATGGAAGACAAAAATGAAACGTCAAAAACGCCATGATGTGTTTCTCCGTCCTCGCCAACAAATCCCGCACGATCTACCGCAAAGACAATGTGCTGTCCAGAAATGGCAACATCGTGAATAAGCATATCATATGCCCGCTGTAAAAAGGTTGAGTATATTGCGCACACAGGAACCATTCCTTGTGAAGCAAGGCCAGCCGCCATTGCTACCGCGTGTTCTTCGGCAATCGCAACGTCAAAAAAGCGTTCCGGAAATTTTTCTGCAAATTCAAGAAGACCTACACCTGACGTCATCGCTGCTGTTATTGCGCAAATTTTATCGTTGTTCTGCGCCATAGAAACGAGTTCCCGTCCGAAAACACTTGAAAAGGTTTTCTTTTGTGAGTTTTCTTCTATTCCTTTTTCAACATCAAACTTACCTACGCCGTGGTAGTCCTGAGGGTTTGCTTCCGAAAGTTCATATCCTTTGCCCTTTTTTGTAGTAAGATGAATAACCACAGGGCGTTTTAAGTCTCTTGCAAGCTCGAGAAGATAGATAATATATTTCAGATCATGACCGTCTGCCGGACCAAGATATGTAAACCCCATATCCTCAAAAAATGACGACGGAAGAAATGCGTTTTTAAAAGCGTTTTTGACGGCGTGAATTCCGTTGTCAACGGCTATTCCGAGTTTTGATTTTTTAATTATTTTTC
>JAFYPW010000007.1 GCA_017559985.1 Oscillospiraceae bacterium
CAGCGCCAGTCTACACATTGCGTTCATCCTCTTTTTATTGAATTATTCCTCCGCAGAACGCCTTAAATATAGCACCGCAAGGCAACAAAGTCAAGCAAAAAATTTTCTTCCTGATTAACAAAAATAAACAGACACCACCCGTTGGGTGGTGTCTGTTTATTGGCGCACCCGACAGGAATCGAACCTGCGGCCTTCAGAGTCGGAGTCTGACGCTCTATCCAACTGAGCTACGGGTGCATACATTGACCCACATATTATATCAAAATAATGTTTTTTTGTAAAGGCAAATTGTGTGATACATTTCTGCATAAAACTCCCTCCCATTGCGCAAAATGCTCTATATCGGGGTGATTCTATGAATATGTCAAAAGAGGAATATGCAAAATATGTAAAAGACCACGAGCCATCCTCTCCGCATGTTAAAAACTTTATAAAAGCGTATATAATCGGTGGCGGAATATGTGTGCTCGGTCAGGCGCTTATAAATTTTTATCAGTTTTTAAACCTTTCAAAGGACAACGCAGGCGCAGCAACCTCCATCACACTTATTTTTCTCTCCGCGCTTTTCACGGGACTTGGGCTTTACGACAAAATAGCAAAACACGCGGGCGCGGGCACTCTCGTTCCCATAACCGGCTTTGCAAACTCAATCGTCTCCGAAGCAATTGAGTTCAAAAGCGAGGGCTTCGTTCTTGGCATGTGCTCAAACCTCTTCAAACTCGCAGGTCCTGTTCTCGTCTACGGCACAAGCGCAAGTGTAATTTACGGAATAATTCTTCTCATCGGAGGTGCAATGCGTGGATAACAGAACCATAACCTTTAAAAACACTCCTTGCATAATCTCCTCGGGATGCGTCGTCGGGAAAAACGAAAGCGAAGGGCCGCTCTCTGAATATTTCGACAAATGTGTAAAAGACGGTCGCTTCGGTGAAAAGACGTGGGAACAGGGCGAAAGCAAGTTTCAGAAAACCGCGCTTGATTATGCACTGAAAAAAGCAAACCTCTCACAAAGCGACCTCGGCTGTATCTTTGGCGGCGACCTTCTCAACCAATGTGTTGCATCAAGCTTCGCCTACCGTGATATGGATGTTCCGTTCATCGGGCTCTACGGCGCTTGCTCCACCTTTGTCGAGGGCCTTGCCCTTGCAGGTGTTTTTGTCGACTCAGGAGCGGTGTCGCGCGCAGCTGTATGTGTTTCTTCTCATTTCTGCACAGCTGAGCGGCAGTACCGCAACCCGCTCGCTTACGGCGGCCAACGCCCGCCTACGGCTCAGCGCACAGTCACGGGCGCAGGAAGCGTAATCGTTTCACAAGGCGAAAAGACTTTCCCGAAAATCGCGCGCGCAACCTTCGGCTCTGTCGTTGATTCCGGCATAAACGATGCAAACAATATGGGCGCGTGTATGGCGCCTGCCGCGTATAAGAGCTTAAAAGAACATTTTAAAAATACGCATACCTCGCCGTCGGATTTTGACCTCATTGCAACGGGCGACCTTGGCGAAATCGGAAGAAAGACAGTTCGCGACCTTTTCTACCGCGACGGCGTTGATATGGGCGAATCTTATATCGACTGCGGCTGCGAAATGTTTGATATACACCGTCAGGATATGCACGCGGGCGCGTCGGGCTGTGCCTGTGCCGCAACGGTTTTTTCAGGCTATATTATGGACGGGCTGAAAAATAGCAAGTGGAAAAGAATCCTGCTTGCAGGAACAGGCTCGCTCCAATCCCCGCTCACAGTACAGCAAAACGAAACAGTCCCCGGCATATGCCACGTCGTTGAAATTGAGGTGTGATTATGGACTTTTTAAAAGCTTTTCTTATAGGCGGGCTCTTTTGCGGAATCGGACAGATTCTCGTTGACCGCACAAAGCTCACCCCCGCACGCATACTCACGGGTTATGTCGTTGTCGGTGTTTTTCTCTCTGCCATAGGTGCTTACGGTCCCCTCGCAGATTTTGCAGGCGCAGGCGCAACCGTCCCGCTCACGGGTTTCGGTCACCTGCTTGCAAAGGGTGTAAAAAAAGCAGTGGAGAGCGACGGAGTTATCGGCATTTTCAAAGGCGGACTCACCGCCTCCGCCGCAGGAATTGCGGCGTCTGTCTTCTTTGCATTCCTCGCCTCGCTCGTATTCAAAACAAAGGAAAAATAGCACGTTTGTCCCAAACTCAAAAAAACAGTTGACAAAATCGCTCATCTGTGATATTCTATTATGGCACGAAAGAGAGTGCAATAGTCGCGTGACACCTGCCGCTGTGGTGGAATCGGCAGACACAAAGGACTTAAAATCCTTCGATAGAAATATCGTACCGGTTCAAGTCCGGTCAGCGGCACCATCTATATCGCGGAGTGGAGCAGCCTGGTAGCTCGTCGGGCTCATAACCCGAAGGTCGTTGGTTCAAATCCGGCCTCCGCAACCATAAGGAAAGCCTTGATATTTCAATGATATCAAGGCTTTTTCTTTGTATTTCCAACGACTTCGTGCATTCGTATTTAGTCGTGTCTATTTGGGCGGCAAAAGCAAAATTTCTGTCGGCTCGCCGACGACACGCCGACGTGAGAGGGGTAAATGTTCCCTAATTCCTGAGTGATTCCCTTTCAAAAATATCTTCGAGTAGTTCATTAGGTATTTCTATCCACGTAGTGCCTTCGCCATAGAAATGCATATAGCATATCTTCTTTCAAAATGTATAAAACATCTGTATCACGGAGTGGAGCAGCCTGGCAGCTCATCTCAATCAGATTGAAGAAAAAGGGCGGTAGGGTTACTACCGCCCTTTCGAATTAGTTGGCAAAAAATGTCTATGTCCCCATTGTCAATATCCCCTTGCAAACAGCATAAATTCATTGGCTTCTAATTATTGAAATGTTAAAATGATAACATAGCTTTATCCATCAGGGAAAGGATGAATGTTATGAGAAAATTCAATATGTGTGCAAAGCGTATATTTGATATAACAGGAAGCTTTATAGTACTGCTTGTTTTATCTCCCATCTTGCTTTTATCAGCATTGTTGATAGTTTGCTTTATGCCCGGTCCCATATTCTTTTTTCAGGAAAGGGTTGGTAAAGACGGAAAAACATTTAAGATATATAAATTCAGGACAATGAAAGTTGATAAGGAAGCAGAGGAAAATTTCGACGTCAGCAAAGACAAGGAAAGAAGAACTGCAGTCGGAGACTTTTTAAGGCGTTTTAAAATTGACGAAGTGGTACAGCTTATAAATGTATTAAAAGGTGATATGAGTATGGTTGGTCCCAGACCAACATTTAAACGCCATACCGATAATTATAACGACTTTGAAAAGCAAAGGCTGAACATGCGCCCCGGTATGACGGGATTGGCCCAGGTAAATGGGAATGTTTCTTTGGCTTGGGACGAAAGAATAATATACGATGTTCAGTATGTAAATAATTTTTCGTTATTATTGGACATAAAAATTTTATTTAAAACAGTTCTCATAGTATTGTTTGGAGAAAAAAGATTTAAACGCTCCCCTATAAAAAACGAAAAAGAAATTATACATAATTATGAAGAGGCGATAAAATGAGAGTGGTTTTAGTCGGTTCTGTGGCTTCCAGTGAGAGACTGTTAAAAGTGATGATCGAAAAAAACATTGAAATAGCGATGGTTTTTTCTCTCGATGAACAATATTCTGAAAATGTATCAGGATACAGGCCCATACACAATCTCGCACAGGAAAACAATATTCCATATACAAAATTCAAAAAGATAAACGATGCTGAAAATGTAGAAATCATCAAAAACATCAAACCGGACTATATTTTTATAGTCGGTCTTTCACAACTGGTAAAAAAAGAAATTATTTCGTGTGCAAAAAAAGGAGTTGTTGGATATCACCCCACTCCTTTACCCAAGTTCAGAGGACGAGCTGCAACCGTATGGCAAATATTGCTTGGCGTGAAAAAATCAGCTGTATCTATGTTCTTCATAGACGAGGGCATTGACTCGGGTGATATTATTTGTCAGGAAGAATATGAAATTGCAGAGAACGATTATCCCACAGATGTAGGTAAAAAAACCGAAAGGGCATCTTTGAAGCTTTTTGCAAAGGCGCTGGACTTGTTGCAGGACCCCGATTTCAAGCCAACACCGCAAAACGAAGAAGAAGCAACCTACCTCTTGAAAAGAACTCCGGAAGACGGAAAGATAAACTGGAACGAGCCGGGAGAGGATATAGCACGGTTGATCAGAGCAACATCAAGACCATATCCCGGAGCTTTTGCAAGTTATGAAGGCAAATCGGATGTCATATTCTGGAGATCGGATTTTATACCCGAAAATAAATACATAGGTTTTTTTGGGCAGATTATATCTGTTGACGATGAAAAAATAGATATTTTGTGCAAAAACGGTATATTAAGAGTGACAGATTACACACTTCCCGCGGATATTAAGTTAATTGCAGGTCACAAATTCAAATAAGGAGAGTGCATATTTTGAAAGTTCTGGTATATGCACCGCACAATGATGATGAGGTGCTTGGAGTTGGTGGCACAATTGCGAAATTGGCAGACGAAGGACACGAAGTCTACATTTGCGAAGTTACGCGTGGTTTAAATCAGGAGAACGTTGACAGACTTAGAAGTGAAGCAAAAAAAGCCCACGACATACTGGGGGTAAAAGAAACATTCTTTTTGGATTTGCCCGTGGTTCAACTTAAAAATTTGTCAGTAAGGGAACTGAACAAGAAGTTTCTTGATATCACAAAAGAGATTTCTCCGGACATTGCTTTCATACCCCATAAAGGAGATATGCATATAGATCATTATGAAGTGGCTATGGCGGCGATGGTAGCATTAAGACCCGTAGAACTGCCGGGATTAAAAGCTATCTATGCATATGAAACCTTGTCAGAAACCGAATGGAACATTCCTTCTGCGGAAAATTTCTTTGTGCCTAATGTCTGGGTGGATATATCAGACTACATAGAAAAGAAAAAGGAAGCTATGGTATGTTATCAGTCGCAGATCAGAGAATTTCCTAACCCTCGTTCAACCAAGGCGATAGAAGCATTGTCCCAATACAGAGGCTCTACAATTTGCAAAAAAAATGCGGAAGCATTTATGCTGATACGACAGAATGACATTATTGTTTAAAAATTTGCAACAAGAAAAGAGGACGTACATTTTAAAAACGTACGTTCTCTTTGTGTCTATATTTCAACAACGCTTAATCCTGCATAATGGGCATACAAACGAAGCTCCTCACGCCAATCGCCATAAACCATGCATACGTGGTGTGCAACGCCCTCTTCGACAATTCTCTTAATGTATTCTTTACATTCGTACTTTTCATGTTCGAAGTGGAATTGCGGTGCAAAGCTCGGTGTCTGCGGCAATGCTACGTTTGTGCCTTTTGATAAAAGAAGCTTCCAGCCATCCTTTGCATCGATTATGCAGGCAAGGGTAAGGTCAGCTCTTTTTATAATATTGCCTTTCTGTAAACAAGAGGTGAAACTCCGTAATACTGAGTGAATTTTCTTGAAAAATAAAACTGGTCGCAAAACCCGAGAATATCACTTATCTCCTTTACCGAAAGCTCGGGGTCTGAAACAAGCATTTGCGAACGTGACATAATTCGGTCGTTTATATACTTTCCGATGGAAACGCCAACCTCGCGCCTGAAATCTTTTTGCAGGCGGCTTTCAGAAATATACAGAGAACCGGCTATATATGATATACGCAGATTTGCTCTGAGGTTTTTATCAATTATGGATATTGCTGCTTTTACGTTCTTTGAGTATTGTTCAATCTTTCCAAGCTCTATCCCCTCCTGCTCAATTGCCTGCACAAGAAGATTGAGTATTTTGCTTTTTACCAGAAGCACGGAATTTACCGTATCGTTTTTCAAAAGCCTTGTTATATGAGCAATGTCTTCTTTTCTGCCTTTCAACACAATACACTTTTTGCAGCCTTCAAGTATATCGTAATTGTTATAGCGCAATACGTTTACGTGAAAGAAAATCTTACACATATGCTCGTGGCATTCGCAAGAAAAATCCATACCGGCAGGAAGTATGTATACGTTACCGGGAGTCAGCTTTACCGTCTTTCCATCATATGTTATGCTTCCCTCTCCATCAGTCACAAGGTATATTCTCGTGTACGGAGCAACCATTTTATCCGCAGTCCACTTATTGTCAAGTTCAGCAAAGGCAGCGGTAGAAAAAGTCATATTCACTCTGTCTATTTCTTTGCAAAAAAGGTCATTGGCAAATATTTTCATACACGAATCTCCATATTTTGTCCGTAATATTTCATTTCAATTCATCTAATTATATGATACCATTTCCGTAAAGTCAATATTTTGGAGGTACATATATGTCAAGCTACGTTACACGCAAAACACCCGGAAACACTGAGTGGTTTTCGCATGACCGCTTCGGAATGTTTATCCATTTCGGACTTTATTCACTTCCCGCACGTCACGAATGGATAAAGAAATACGAGTGCATAACCGACGAGAAATATCAGAAGTATTTCGACCACTTTAACCCCGACCTTTTTGATGCAAAGGAATGGGCAAAGGCTGCAAAAAATGCAGGTATGAAGTATGCGATACTCACCACCAAGCATCACGAGGGTTTCTGCCTCTTCGATTCAAAATACACCGATTACAAAATCACAAACACCCCCTTTGGACGTGACCTCGTCCGTGAATATGTTGACGCGTTCAGAGCAGAGGGCATAAAAGTCGGCTTCTATTATTCGCTTCTCGACTGGCACCACGAGGATTATCCTATGGATGTTGCCCATCCACATGTGGATTATCCGTGGGCAGAAGAAAAAGATAAAGGCCGTGATATAAAGAAGTATGCCGAATATATGAGAAATCAGGTAACCGAGCTTCTCACAAATTACGGCAAAATAGACATCATCTGGTTTGATTACACCATCAAGAAAGAACACGCTCCCGAAAGATATAAGCCGTGGATGCAGCATGACGGCGGAAAGACCAAGGAGCTCTGGGAAGCAGAAGAGCTTATCACCCTTATCAGAAAGCTTCAGCCCGGAATAATGATAAACAACCGTCTTGATGTTTCTCAGGACGTCTGGACTCCCGAGCAGAAAAGACCTACCGAATGGGCAAAAGACGAGAACGGAGAGCTTCTTGTATGGGAGGCCTGCCACACCTTCTCAGGTGCCTGGGGCTACCACCGCGATGAAATGACCTGGAAAAGCGACAAGATGCTCATCGACCTTCTCACTTCTACCGTCGCTTTCGGCGGAAACCTTATTATGAACGTAGGCCCCTGTTCAAGAGGTTATTTTGACCACAGAGCAGAAAGCGCACTCAAAGCTTACGGTGACTGGATGAGAGTAAACTCCCGCTCTATCTACGGTTGCACAATGGCCGAGCCTGAATTCAAAGCTCCCGACGGAACCGTACTTACCCAGTCGCTCGACGAAAAGCGCCTTTACGTGCATATGCAGTCCTATCCGTTTGCTTCTCTCACTATGGAAAACCTTGCAGGCAAGATAGATTATGTTCAGTTCTTGTCTGACGGAAGTGAGATATTGTACACTGAAAACGAAGAAAACGGAACGGTAGAATTTACACTTCCCCACGTTGCGCCGTTCGGAATTTCTCCCGTTATCGAAATCATACTTAAATAAAAAAATCTCCCAACTGCCGCAAAGGCGGTTGGGAGATTTTTATTTTTCAAACTCATACCACTTATCGGGTATAAACTCCGTTTCTTTGTGAGGCACTACGGGAATCATAATTGCATAGCCCGGGTCGTTATGGCGGAAGCTGTCATAGCGGCACAGGAACGTAAGCTCACCCGTCGGGTCGTCATACTCCCGGAGTTCAGTATACTTTTCATCGCTCTGTAATACACTCTCGGCACATTCGAGATCGGAATAACGGAAAGCCATCCTGAACATACGGATGTTGTTTCTCGCGTATGCCGATTCTGCCGCATCAAACGCTTTTTCAAACAATGCATATATCTTCTCTTTATCAACATTCGCCATAAGGTAATGCCCTGCTTTTACAATCGGCACCTGACCGTCAAGGCACTTTTCTGCCTCTGTGATTATCTCGCGGATATGTTCTTTGCCGTTTCCAAAGATACACAAGAAGCGGTCGAGATTATCGTTCATGTTAAGTGATGTATCATACGCCGTGCGCCCGAAGCAGTAAAAATTGAATATATGGTTCCAGAGGTTATAGCACTCCATCTGCGTTGCGGTGCCGTAAAACCCGTTTGCGAGATAACCCTTGCACAATGCCTGAATTTCGTCTGCCATGGGGATATATCTCTGTCGCACAGGGAAAATTCCCATATAATAATCGTAAAAGACGACCTCTGCGCCGAGCTCGTGCCATTTGAGCAGAGTCTCTTCAAAATGTGTTCCGAGAATTCCGCTGCCGTCAGGCTTTCCACAACAGCGAAGTCCCGTGCTGTGCCACGTTGCCTCGTCAACCACAAGGCTCGCGTCAAGCTGCAACTCCTCAGGCGGTGTCCACAGATCGACATATGCAAGCATATCTATCTTTATATACGGGTACACCGCACTCACGCTCTTTGCAACAGCGTTGAGGAAATATGTATAATTGCAAACCTTGCTGTATTTTGAACATTCCGCGCAGGTGCATTGCTCCGCTATGCCGTCCTGCGGCCAGAACGCTATCATATCTACGGACGAATTTTTCTCTATCCACTTTATGATATTCCCGGATATTTCAGCAATCAGCTCTTCGTTTCTGCTGCAAAAAATCCACTGACCGTTCCAATCGTCAGGAACAAAGCGTGTTCCGTCTTCAAGAAGCTTGTAATATTCCGGGTTTGTTTCAAAGTAGTGTTTGGGGAAATACTTATTGCCGTGAGGCGGGAGGAAGGTTTTTGATGCAGAATGATGTCCGACGGTAAAGCGAATGCCTCGCTTTTCAGCCTCCTTTTCCATCCCGTTCTCTTTGAATTCGTCATACACACCGCACCACGTCAGGATGCGGTTATAGCGGTTCTGAACAAGCCAGTCAAGAAACGGTATGTTAATCTCTCTTGACGCGCCGCAGTTGTTATCACCATACTGCACGATTACAGTTCTGTATTTTAAATCAGCAGCAGGCTTAATATACCCGACATCACAAAGGCAAAGCTCCGGGAGTTGCGGAATTTTGTTGCCGCCCGGAATCTGAGGATTTGTGTATGCCGCAAAGCTTGCGCCTGCATACCTTTCAAGAAACTCATACACGGCATATATCGTTCCGCGTTCACATTCCGTGGGGTTTTTGCTGCTTCCTGCGATGAGAAGCGTGTCTTTCCCGTATGTTTTTATAAATATCCCCTCAGGCCCCGGCACAAGCGCATCAAACTCACTCTCACCTATAAAAGCTTTTGCCGCACAGTTTCTCTCCGGCCCGCCTATGATTATTTTCGCGTCTCCGGCGAAACTCTCATCGCTTATATCCGCACAACATCCCAAAATCTCGTAAAGATATTTTTTAAGCTCTTCTGCCGCAAATTTTTCACGGGGTGTGGCTTTTTTCGGAATTACGATAGTTATATTTGTATCGGAACAGATTTTCATATGTTGCCCCTCTTTTATCTTTTTCTCATTAAAGCAAAACATCACAGGTTCACCAATATTTTCTTTCTATCAGTTTCAGTGGTGATGGTGATGATGATGTCCACAGGTTTCTTCACGCTCAATATGGCAGGTTTTTTCAGAGCACTGCTCACCCTCCGTTTCAAGTTCGAGTGTTACATGGGCAACACCGTGGGACAAAAGCTCTTTCCTTATCTTTTCTTTTATTTCAATGGGTTCTGAGTTCGTCACGACGTGCATCGTCGCAAAAATATTTTGCCCATCCGCACTCCAAAGGTGAATATGGTGGACATCCACAACACCCGGAAGCTCAGAGAGGTGTTCGCGTATTTCAGTGACCGAAACGCCAAACGGGGTCTTTTCGAGAAAAACATCAAGCGCTTCTTTTAAGTTCTTCGCTGCGTTTATTATGATAAATACCGCAACAGCAACCGACATAAGCGGGTCTATAATTTTAAGATTGGTAAAGCGCATAACCACCGCACCAATAAGCACTACCGCCCAGCCGAGAACGTCTTCGAGCATATGCAGATTTACCGCTTTCTGATTGAGCGAATCCCCTTCACGCGTGAAGTATGCCGCGGCAAAGTTTACTGCAACGCCGAAAAGGGCGAAAACAATCATACCGTCGTAATTTATTTCTGCCGGATTTATCATCCTGTTTATTGAGTTATATATTACCGCAAGTGAGCCGCAGAGCAGAATAAGTGTTGTTATAACACTCCCCACTACGGAATATCTCGCATAACCGTAGGTGTAGCTTTCATCGGGAGCTTTCCTGCTTTTTCTTTCAAAGAAAAACGACAGGCCGATACTCGCCGCATCGCCGAGGTCGTGCAGAGCGTCAGAGGCTATCGCAACGCTTCCCGTGACAAATCCGCCAATCAGCTCGAATATTGAAAATGCAAGATTTAAAACAAACGCTATAAGAATATTCTTTTCAGTTTTCATAAACTCTCCTCAAAGACTCTTTTTCTCATTATATACCCTAAAACCCAAACCAATCAAGTGGCAGACACAAGAAAACACAGGATATACACCCTGTGTTTTTCTTGTGCTTAAAGTGCATTAACAATTTCTGTTGAAGCCTCTATAACCCGCTCTGCACTTCCGCGTGCATAGCTTGTGGTGAGAACCTCGTATCCACCCTCGGAAAATGCCTGTTCTGTCGGGAAATAGCCCTCATAGCCATTTGCACAGCAGGCAGTCATTGTGAGCGCAAACTTTGAGTTTCGCTTAACGCTTCTGCCAACCTCCGTAAACGGCTCGCCCGGGAAACAGGCAAGCGCCATATTGCCTACCGAAAGAGCTGTTATGACAAGCTCCTTTTCATCGGGCATCTTTGTCATTCTGACAATTCGTGATGCCTCGGCAATAAGCTCAACGCGGCGCATAATCGGCTCAACACCTTTGAGCGCTTCGTCTGTTCCTACTTTCTTTTGAAGGTCAATAAGCTCCTGCGCTTTCCTGACTTCTTCTTCGCTTCCGCCCTTGTTGTATTTAACGCGGATTATCTTTTCGGCAAAGTTTATCTCATCACCGGAAAGCTCGCGCGCAAGTTCGTAGTTTGAGAGAACGGACATCGCAATTTTCTTGCCCATATAGCGGCTTCGCTCATATCCGTGAGCGCAATCCTTTTCAAAGCTCTGGCGGACATCAACGTGGTTTGTGTCGCCCTGTGTTCCGCAGATATACATACAGCGGGAGTTGTCTACATTCTTTTCATACGTTCTTCTTACAAAACCCGGATAATCTGCCGAAAGCATTTCGCCGCCGATAACGTCGGTATGTACCTGGAAGTTGACAATGCCGATTTCAGGTTTTCCCTCGCGCTTTAAGATGAGAAGCTGGCTCTCCTCATCCGGTGTTCCGAGCGCGTGGTCAATGTCAGGATTCTGCCAACCGGGATTTGTGCGTACAGAGCCGTCCTTCATACGGAAACGGCGGACGAATGCAACGTCGCGCACCTCGCCCTTTGTATAGAGCATTTTTGCGGGTGCAACATCATCAAATGCCATCACCGCAACATCGCAAAGACGCTTGGTGAGCCATACGAGGAATTCAGAGTTGTAGAAATCATCCTCAGGGCGAATTCTTGCGCCGACAACGGGGCCGAAGCCTGTGTGGATGTGTGAACAATGAACAAAAACTGCCTCACGCGGAATGCCTGCTGCCTCGGCAATAGCCGGACGAATCTTTTCCATAGCAATCTGACCGATACCGATAACGTCAACTGCAAGGATAACTGCCTTTTTCTTGCCGTTGTCAAACGCAACAGCAGTTGCAAGGAGCGGGTCTAAAACGCCCTTTGCATAGCGCGGGTCATAATATCCTGAAATATAGCTTCCGAGCGGCGGTGTAACGTCAACTCTTGCAAACCCTGCTTTAATCATATTTATATCCCTCTTTTTAGAAATTATTTATTATTTCAAGTGAAGCATCAACAAGCTTTTCTGCTGTTCCCGCTACATAATCCGCAGAAATTGCCTCATATCCGCCCTCTGAAAATGCCTGTGCCGTCGGGTAGTATCCTTCATAACCGTTTGCGCAACAAGCCGTCATCGTGAGCGTAAACTTCGAGTTTTGCTTAACACTTCTGCCGACATCCGTAAACGGTTCGCCCGGGAAGCAGGCAAGCGCCATATCGCCTACCGAAAGAGCCGTCACGACAAGCTCCTTTTCATCGGGTTTTCCTTCAAGTTCTACAATTCTGCAAGCTTCGGCAACCATTTCAACACGGCGCATTATAGGCTCAACTCCCGGAAGGGCTGCATCTGTGCCGACTTCTTTATAACGCTTATAGAGCACTCTTGCCTCCGAAAGCTCTTCCGGTGTTCCCTTGTTATACTTAACCTTGATTAACTTCTCGGCAAAGTTTATCTCATCACCGGAAAGCTCGCGCGCAAGTTCGTAGTTTGAGAGAACGGACATC
>JAFYPW010000008.1 GCA_017559985.1 Oscillospiraceae bacterium
AAATGCTGAATGCAGAGAGAAAAATATTCGTGTCATGAAATCAACGGCTGAACAATCCAAAAAACGAATTGCAGAGCTTGATAAGCTGATTGAAAGAATTTACACGGATAATGTTATAGGTAAAATATCTGATGAACGATTTGCCATAATGTCGGCAAATTTTGAAACTGAGCAAAAAGAGTTGCGTGAAAGTTTAATTGAACTTGAACAAACAATAGATGATGCCGAAACCGAAAAAATTGATATGAAAAGATTTCTCGAAACAATCCGTGAGTGTACAGATTTAAAAGAGCTTACGCCTTCTATTGTAAACACCTTAATAAAAAGAATTGAGGTTCATAACAGTATCGTAGTTGACGGAGTTAAAAGAGTTCCTGTTGATATTCACTTCACGGCTGTTGGTTTAATAAGTTTACCTGACGAAAAAGAACTGTTGGAACTCATAGAAGAAATAAAGGAAAATCCGCTGAAAAGTGCGTAAACACGGCAAAAGCGGTGTAACCTTAATAGTTACACCGCTTTACGCTTAACAACTGTCCTTTAGACTACGCCTCTAACCTCGTCTTTTTTTTCGTTTCTTATTTCAATTTCGCGGATAAGTTCATAAAGCTCGTCTTTTTCAAATACATATTTCTTGTCACAGAACTGACAAGCAACCTCTGCTCTGCCGTCCTCCTCCGCGATGGTGCGAAGCTCATCCGTGCCTATCGCCATAAGCACGCCGCAGGTTCGCTCGTGCGAGCAGGTGCAACGGTAACCGACCTCCGCCTCATCAAGCACCTCTATTTCAAAACCCGTAAGCGTTTCTGCGAGCATTTCTTCAAGAGTCATACCCGCATCCAGACACTCGGTGACGGCGCGCGCCTTTTTCATACATTCTTCAAGGCGGTCTATCTCGTCGTCGTAAACGCCGGGCAGAAGCTGGATAATATACCCACCGGCCGCCTTTATCGTCCAGTCGCGGTCAACAAGCACACCGAGCGCACACACAGACGGTATCTGCTCGCTTGTTGCAAGATATGCTGTTATGTCCTCCGCAATTTCTCCGCTCATAAGCGGCGTCTGTCCGATGTAGGGTTCTTTCATACCAAGGTCTTTGATTATGCTCAGTGTTCCCGCCTTTCCGACACCGCCGGAAACGTCTATCTTTCTGTCTTTTTCGCGTACAGGAAGATCAGCATGGGGATTTCTGCAATATCCGCGTACATATCCGTAATTGTCGGACACAGCAACAACCGAGCCAATCGGGCCATCTCCGTCTATGCGCACGGTAAGTGAGTTTTCATCGCTTTTTAAATCATTGCCAAGAAGAGAAGCCGCAATAAGCGTTCTCCCGAGCGCCGCAGACGTAAGCGGAGTGAGGTCGTGGATTCTCCTCGCCTCTTCCACAGTTTCGCGTGCCGTCATTGCAAGTATTTTTATTGCGCCGTCACAAGTTATGGCGCGGATTATTCTGTCAGCCATTACAACCTCCGAAAATGCGTTTAATAAAAACATTTTAACATCACCCCCGGGTAAAGTAAAGAAGTTTTATTTACAGATTGTTAATTTTTAATTTATATTTAACACACAAAACTATGGTAAACTATAACGGTAAAATATAATTGGAGGAAAATCGAATGAAATTAAAGCTCCCCGAACTTTCCAAGCTTAAACTTTCAAAAAAGAAGCTCATAACAATCGCAGCACCGCTTCTTGTTGTTATTCTTTTACTCGTCTGGACTCTTGGTTCCTGCGGAGGAAAAGGCAAAACAACGGTATCCGCAGAATATGAACCCTACACCGTAAAGCGCGGAGACATAACCGTATCCGTGACCGGCAGCGGAACGGTTGAGCCCATCGAGCAATATGAGATACAGTCAATCGTAACCGGTGACATCCTGGAAGACTATGTAACGCTTGGCTCAGAGGTCAAAAAAGATGATGTGCTCTACATAATCGATTCCTCCTCTGCCGAAAACAGTTTAGAACGCGCGGAAGCGAGCTATGAGCAGCAGCTTCTTTCACACAACCAGAGAGTTGACGATTATAATGAGGCGGAGGCAAACAAATCTGTTCTCGCCCCTTCCTCAGGCGTTATAACAGAGCTTTATGTCAAAAACGGCGACACGGTAAACTCAGGCACAAAGCTTGCGGTCGTTGAAGATACCTCTTCTCTTACGGTGAGAGTCCCCTTCCTTTCGGCAAATGCAAAAAACATATATAAAGGACAGAACGCAACAGTATATTTCGACGACAGAAACGAATCACACACAGGTTATGTCTCACACGTCACAACGGGAACATACGTAACAGATGCCGGTGCAATAGTTTCGGATATTGAAATCACATTCAAAAACCCCGGCGCAATCGTTGCCGGAGAAAGCGTTACGGCAACAGTAGGAAACTTTGCCTGCAACGACTACGGCACAGTCCAGCCGACAGCCACAGAAACGATAGTTGCCAAGGTTTCAGGCGATGTCAAAAACTTAAACTATTCAAAAGGAGACTGCATTTCATCGGGAAAACTTCTCCTGAACATAGACAACGATTCTTCATATTCAGACCTGCGTTCAAGCGAGCTATCACTTAAAAACTCAAAACTCTCGCTTGACGACCAGATGGAAAAACTTAACGACTACACAATACTTTCTCCGATTTCCGGAACAGTTGTAGAAAAGACGATGAAGGGCGGAGACACTCTCGACGGAAACAAATCCTCACTTGCAATAGTTGCTGATATGTCAAAGCTTACTTTTGAAATATCGGTAGACGAGCTTTACATAAAAAGCATAGAAGTCGGCCAGACCGTCTCAATCACCGCAGACGCGCTTCCCAACCGTACCTTTGAGGGTGTTGTCGATACAGTAAGTATTATCGGTACTGCAACAAGCGGTGTAACAGTATATCCCGTAACGGTTGTTATATCCGAATACGAAGGGCTTCTCCCGGGAATGAACGTCGACGCCGAAATCGTTATAAGCAACGCATCTGATGTCCTCACAGTTCCGGTAAACGCAGTTTCACGGGGAAACCTCGTGCTTATAAAGGACGACGGAAAGGCACCACAAACAGAAACAAAAAAAGAAAGCGAAAAGAACGCAGGTAACTCCGAAAAGAAGCAATTCCGCCCGCCCGAAGCTCCCGACGGATATAAATACGTCACCGTAGAGACAGGCGTTGCAAACGACGACTATGTCGAGATTGTTTCAGGTCTTTCCGAGGGTGATGTCATCTATGTGACTGTAATAAAGAATACCACCACTTCGCAGACAGGTGCATTCGGCGGTATGGGCGGCGGTATGCCAAGCGGAATGCCCGGTGGAATGGGCGGTGGTATGCCAAGCGGAATGCCCGGTGGAATGGGCGGTGGTATGCCAAGCGGAATGCCCGGTGGAATGAGCGGCGGTATGCCATCCGGCAACAGGTCAAGTGGAGGTATGCGATGATAGAGCTTCTGGATGTTTATAAAATTTACGACGAGGGCGAAAACGAAGTCCGTGCACTTGACGGTATATCTTTTCGCATATCGGAAGGTGAATTTGTCGCAATAGTCGGAAAGTCAGGCTCCGGAAAATCCACCTGTATGAACATTATCGGTGCGCTTGATGTGCCCACCCGCGGCACATACCGTTTAAACGGAACGGATGTGTCAGAGCTTTCCGACAACGAACTTGCCGTTATAAGAAACAAAACACTTGGCTTCGTTTTTCAGCAATATAACCTGATTTCAAAAAGCAATATATACGAAAACGTCGAGCTCCCTCTTATATATCAGGGAATCCCCGCGCAAAAGCGAAAAGAAATGGTTATTTCTTCCCTTGATCGCGTGGGGCTTGCAGACAGACTGCACCATATGCCAAACCAGCTTTCGGGCGGCCAGCAGCAGAGAGTCTCCATTGCACGTGCTCTTGCGGCAAACCCACCGGTTATCCTTGCCGACGAGCCGACAGGCGCACTTGACTCAAAAACCGGCAAGGATGTTATGAAATTTCTTATGAAGCTTAACGAAGAAGGAAAAACGATAATACTCATTACTCACGACAACGGGATAGCCGAATGTGCCAAGCGCATAATACGCCTTCACGACGGCAAAATCATTTCGGACCAGCCGAATGTTCCGAAGCTTGAGAATCTCCAGTAGCGCAGAGGTGGTTTTATGAACATAACACAATCTTTAAAACTCGCGCTGAAAAGCATCATCGGAAACAAGATGCGCTCGTTTCTCACAATGCTCGGCGTCATCATAGGTATAGCCTCCGTCATAACGCTTGTTAGTGTTGTCCAGGGTTTTTCCGACGATATGGTTTCCTCATTTGACTCAATGGGAACGAACAACATAACCGTTTCGCTTTCCGGCCGCGGCGGTAATATGAACATAAAGCCCGAGGAGATGCTCACCATTGCAGACGAAAACCGCGACCTTTTTTCAAGCGCGACACCTAACGTCACAATTATGGGTGCAACAGTCAAATACGGTTCAAATAACATATCCTCGTCTGTTTACGGCGGCAACGAGGAATATGCAAAAATCAAAGACTACGCCGTTGCAAACGGCAGGTTCATTTCCTATATAGATACGGTAAACCGGAATTACGTGTGTGTTATAGGAACATATGTTGCAAACGAATTGTTCGGAACAGGCGACCCGATAGGAAAAATGCTCAAAATCAACGGTTCTGCCTATACTGTGGTCGGCATTCTTGAAGAAGAGGGCGACAGCACCGAGACAAGCACAGACAACATGGTCATTATCCCATATTCCGTAGCATCAAGACTTGCAAGAAACGCGAGAATTTCAAGCTACACATTTGTTGCGACAGCTGCCGAAAAAATAGAACCTGCAAAAGCTGTTATTGAAGAATTTCTTTACGATGTTTTTGAGGATGAAGACGCATATAATGTTTCAAACCTCTCGCAGCTTGTAGATACAATCGAAGACCTTATGGGGACTCTTGCACTTGTCCTTGCCGGAATCGCCGCAATCTCGCTTCTTGTCGGCGGCATCGGAATTATGAACATAATGCTCGTTTCCGTAACCGAACGAACACGCGAAATCGGCATTCGCAAGGCCATAGGCGGAAAACGCCGCGACATTCTCTCACAATTCGTCATAGAAGCAATAATAACAAGCGGAATCGGCGGGGTTATAGGGATAATCGTGGGAGCGATTCTCTCAACAATCCTCGCAAAGCTCCTGGGAGTTTCGGGCACTGTATCCGTGTCAGCGGTTATTCTTTCCTTCTCCGTTTCCGTTCTTATAGGCATCCTGTTCGGATACTTCCCGGCCGCAAAGGCAGCAAAGCTCAATCCTATCGATGCTCTGCGCCACGACTGATAAAAGGGGGACTTTAAAATGAAAAAAACAATCGCAATCATACTTGTATCAATTATTCTCTTCTCATTTGCTCTTCCCGCCACAGCTTCAAACCTTCCGGCAGATGACGACATCAGAACAATTCTCGATGTTATGCAGATTATGACCTTTGATGCAAAAGGTAATTTTAACGAAGGCCAATATGTAACGCGCGCCGCACTTGCAAAAATTCTTGTGACATCATCACAGCACAAAGGAGCCGCAACTGCAACCTCGCGTATTTCACCTTTTGCAGATGTTATGCACACACATTGGGGTGCACCTTATATAAGCGTTGCATCAAAAAACAAGTTTATGACCGGATACTCCGACGGCTACTTCCGACCTGACAAAAGCATTCTCTACGAGGAGGCATTAAGTGCCATACTCCGCCTTTTAGGCTATACAAGTGAAGACTTCACGGGAGGCTATCCCGCAGGGCAGATTGCAAAAGCTGCTGACATCGGCATATCCGACGGCGTTAACATCTCAACAGGGAGCTATATTCAGAGGAGTGAGATGGCAAAGCTTATATATAATATGTTAAACACACCCACAAAAGGCGACACAAAGACATATGCCGCAAAGCTCGGATACTCTCTCTCCTCCGAGCAGCTTACAATCGGAGATGTTCTGGGAGATAACGTGACAGGTCCGGTTACCGTAAAAGCCGGCACGCTCTCGTCACTTTCCCTTTCTTCTCCCAGAGTTTACAGAAACGGAAAAACCGCAACGGTTTCAGATATTGCAAATTACGATGTAATCTATTACAGCAAAAAG
>JAFYPW010000071.1 GCA_017559985.1 Oscillospiraceae bacterium
CGCTGTTTAATACCTTTTCACCCGCGCGGAGTTTTTCAAAAACGCGCGACTCAAAGTCTGAAACAACTCTGACGTGTTTGCGCTTCTTTTTCCTCGCAGCTTCTATCCTGCGAAGGCTTCCGTCGGAAAGGTACACGAAGTTTTCTTCGGTTTTAATTACGTAGAACGGCCGTCCCTTATCGCGGCCTGCGAGAGAAATAACTATATGTCCAACATCTGCTTCCATTTTTTATTTCTCCTATAAATTTTCACTTGCCAGGGTTAATATCTCAGGGCCGTCTTCTGTTATTAAAATCGAGTTTTCATAATGGGCTGACAGCTTTCCGTCCCGTGTTTTTACGGTCCATCCGTCATCCAACTCTCTGACGGTATAAACACCCTGGTTGACCATTGGCTCTACGGCAATAGTCATACCGCTGACAAGACGTGCTCCACATCCGGGTTTACCGAAGTTTGGCACCTCAGGCTCCTCATGCAACTTCGAGCCTACGCCGTGTCCTACGTACTTCCGGACAACCGAAAATCCGTTCTCCTCGACATACGTCTGGATTGCATGTGAAATATCCGAGACCCTGTTGCCCGTGTGAGCGTGTTTTATACCCTCATAGAAGCTCTGCCGAGTTACATCGATGAGTTTCTGCGCTTCCTCGCTTATCTTTCCGACAGCAAAGGTGTTTGCGCAATCTCCGATGTAGCCCCGGTATGTCGCCCCTACATCTATTTTTACCAGATCTCCGCTTTCAAGTTTTCGCGGACCGGGTATGCCGTGGATTACCTCATCGTTAATTGAGATACAAGCTGCCCCGGGAAAGCCGGCATATCCAAGAAAGCTCGGATATGCGCCTTCCTTCTCTATTGACTGCTTTATAAGCTCATTAAGTTCAAATGTTGTAATCCCCGGAGCCACCGCACGACCTGCGGTAGCAAGAGCGTTTGCGGCAATGCGACCGGCGCACCGCATAAGCTCAATTTCTCGATTGGATTTAATCTGTATCAAAAGCTCAAACCTCCATTTATCGCACCTTTTGGTGAATATGAGTTGCCACTTCTTATTTTATACCCCAAGAGCCTCAAAAATCAGTCTGGTGGTATTTTCGATACCGTTATCACCGTGAACTGTTTTCAAAATGCCCTTTGCGCTATAAAACTCAACAAGCGGCTCTGTCTGCTCATGATACACGCGAAGTCTGTCGCGCACAGTGTCCGGAGCATCGTCTTTGCGGAGAACAAGCTTTCCTCCGCAGGAATCACACACCCCGTCTTTCTCCGGCTTTTTGTGTTCCATATGATACGAGGCTCCGCATTTTTCACAAACACGTCTGCCCGACATACGGCGCTCAATAGCCGAATCTTCAACTTCTATCGCGATAACCGAATCAATTGTTACACCCATCGCATCAAGAGCTTCCGCCTGTCTGACTGTTCTGGGCATACCGTCAAGGATAAAACCATTCTTGCAGTCGTCCTTTGCAATCCGCTCTGACACAATACCTACAACAACTTCATCCGGAACAAGGTTTCCTGCATCCATAAAAGCTTTTGCCTTCACTCCGCATTCCGTCTCATTCTTTATTGCCTCGCGAAGAATATTCCCCGTAGAAATTGTGGGGATGTCAAGTTTTCCTGAAACTATTTCTGCTTGTGTGCCTTTGCCGGCACCGGGAGCACCGAGGAGTATAAGCTTCATTGCCACGTCTCCTCTTTATTCAAGAAAACCTTTATAGTTTCTCATCATCATCTGTGATTCAAGCTGCTTTACTGTTTCAAGCGCAACACCAACAACGATAAGAATCGAAGTACCGCCGATGGAGAGGTTGATTCCGGGTGTTGCATGACCTACGATAATCGGAAGTACTGCGATAACACCAAGGAATACTGCGCCGAACAAGGTGATCTTGTTCATAACCTTTGTTATAAACTCAGCAGTCGGTCTGCCCGGACGGAAGCCCGGAATGAAACCGCCGTTGTTTTTAAGGTTGTTTGCAATCTCTATCGGGTTGAACTGAATTGCAGTATAGAAATAGCTGAATCCTACGATAAGGAGAAGGTAAATCACAGCATATGTTGCACTGTCCGGAGAGAAAATGTTCTCCTGTACCCAGAGCCAGAAGCCGCTTTCAGGCTTCGGGAAGAATGCTGCAATTGTTGCCGGGAACGTTGCAATGGACGAAGCAAAAATGATCGGCATAACACCTGACATATTTACTTTAATCGGTAAATGTGTGCTGCGACCGCCATACATCTTGCGACCGACAACCTTCTTGGCATACTGGATGGAAAGTCTGCGTTCTGCACCGTCAAAGAAGATGATGAACGCAATAACTGCAAGGAATACTACGAGTATTGCTGCGATTCCATACCAGCGAAGTGTAGCATAGTTTCCTGCAAGTGACTGGATAGCCGGATATACACGGGAGATGATGCTTACGAAAAGAATCATCGAGATACCGTTGCCGATACCGTGTTCGGTAATCTGCTCGCCAAGCCACATAATGAATGCAGAACCTGCTGTAAATGTGAAAACGATAACAAAAGCAACAAATACGCCATTAAGACCCTTTGTGTCTATAAGGCTTACGCCGCCGTAACCGTTCTGGAGTAACTTGTAGTATGCAAAGCCCTGCAAGAGTGCAATTGCAATAGTTACATAACGTGTGATAGCTGCAATCTTCTTTTTGCCCTCTTCGCCGCCTTCTTTTGAAAGACGTTCAAGTGACGGGATTGCAACTGCCAAAAGCTGCATAATGATTGAAGCATTGATATACGGCTGAATTGAGAGCGCGAATATCTTTGCCTGCTCAAATGCACCACCGGACATCGCGTTCATAAATCCGAGAAGCGTTGCTTCATAGCTTCCAAAAAGATTTGCGAGAAGTGTTGAATCTATAAACGGAACCGGGACTGCTGAACCAAGTCTGAAAATGAAAAGACACAAAAGTGTGAATAACATTTTAGAGCGAAGTTCAGGGATTTTCCATGCGTTCTTAATTGTAGTTAACAATTAGACCACCTCGACCTTCCCTCCGGCGGCCTCAATCTTTGCCTTTGCCGATTCGGAGAAAGCATTAGCTTTTACAGTAAGCTTCTTTGAGATCTCTCCTGAGCCGAGAACGCGAAGACCGTCCTCTGCCTTACGGATGATTTTTTTAGCAAGCAATTCTTCTGTGCCTACTACTGCGCCATCATCAAATGCGTTAAGAGCATCGACATTGACTATTGCATACTTCTTTGCAAAGATATTGTTAAAACCACGTTTCGGGAGACGTCTGGTGATAGGCATCTGACCGCCTTCAAAACCGATACGGACACCGCCGCCGGATCTTGCGTTCTGACCCTTATGACCTTTTCCCGCTGTTTTACCATTGCCCGAGCCGGGACCCCTGCCCTTACGCTTTACTTCAGAAACAGAGCCTGCTGCGGGAGATAATTCGTGCAGTTTCATTCCTACACCTCCCTATTAAACTTCTTCGACCTTGACAAGATAAGAAATCTGCTTGATCTTGCCGCGAGTCTGCGCATTGTCAGGCTGCACTGTTACGTTATTGACCTTTTTAAGGCCAAGCGATTTGGCGGTGGCAATGTGCTTTTCAATTCTGCCAACCAAGCTCTTGGTAAGCGTTATTTTAAGTTGAGACACGACTTTGCCCTCCTACTAATCTTGAATTTCCGCAACTGTCTTTCCGCGAAGAGCAGCTACTTCCTCCGCGCAACGAAGAGATTTGAGACCCTCCATTGTTGCAGTTACTACGTTCACCGGATTGTTGGAACGGAGGCACTTCGTACGAATGTCGCGAATACCTGCTACTTCCAATACAGCACGGACAGGGCCGCCTGCGATAACACCGGTACCGGGAGCTGCCGGCTTAAGAAGCACTGAACCTGCGCCAAAGTTACCTACAACTTCGTGCGGGATTGTTGTGCCCAAAAGCGCGATTTTTACGAGGTTCTTCTTCGCATCCTCAATACCCTTGCGGATTGCATCCGGAACTTCTGCTGCCTTTCCGAGACCGAAGCCTACTGTACCCTTGCCGTCACCGACAACTACGAGTGCAGCAAACTTGGATACGCGACCGCCCTTAACAGTTTTTGATACTCGGTTAAGAGATACGACCTTTTCCTGAAACTCATCGTTTCTTTCTTCAAATCTTCCTGCCATAAAAATCTTACCTCCTCCCGATTAAAACTGAAGTCCGCCCTCGCGAGCGCCTTCTGCAAGTTCTTTTACACG
>JAFYPW010000009.1 GCA_017559985.1 Oscillospiraceae bacterium
GGTTCTCTTGTTAATTCTGAAAGCTCTTCCCTGTGCTCTCGGCATGATTCTCTTAAGAATCGGGCCGGGGCAAGCGAATACTTTAGAAACGTAGAGTTTATCCACATCCATGCCGTGGTTGGCTTCCGCATTGGAAACTGCGCTCTTAAGGAGCTTCAAGATCGGTTCGGAAGCGGCTTTGGGTGTATGCACCAAAATCGCGTTGGCTTCCGCTATGCTCTTTCCACGGATAAGGTCAGCAACGATCTTAACCTTTCTCGGAGAGATGCGGACATAGCGTACATGTGCTATTGCTTCCATCACTGATATCCTCCTGTCTTACTTCGTGTTCGAGGTCTTGCTTCCGGAGTGACCCTTAAACGTTCTTGTCGGAGCAAATTCTCCGAGCTTATGACCGATCATATCCTCCGTGACATAGACCGGAACATGCTTTCTGCCGTCATGAACGGCAAATGTATGACCGACGAACTGCGGGAAAATTGTCGATGCTCTTGACCATGTTTTGAGCACGTTCTTTTCGCCCTTCTCGTTCATCTCGAGTACCCTCTTCATTAATTCAGGGGCAACGAAGGGGCCTTTTTTTGTACTTCTGCTCATTATTTAGCCTCCTTATTTCGCGCCGCGACGCTTTACGATGAACTTATCGGAAAGGTTCTTCTTCTTGCGGGTCTTGTAACCGAGAGTCGGCTTGCCCCACGGGGTAACCGGACCCGGACGACCGATCGGAGATTTACCTTCACCACCACCGTGCGGGTGATCGCACGGGTTCATAACAGAACCGCGGACTGTCGGGCGGATGCCCATGTGACGCTTACGTCCTGCCTTACCGATCTGGATGTTCTCGTGGTCGAGGTTTGAAACCTGACCGATTGTTGCCATACAGTTGAGGCGGAACTTGCGAAGCTCGCCGGACGGAAGTCTTACAAGAGCCATACCGTCTTCCTTAGCCATAAGCTGAGCTGCGTTACCTGCGCCGCGGACAAACTGTGCGCCGCGTCCCGGGTTGAGCTCGATGTTATGGATGATTGTACCAACCGGAATGTTTGTTATCGGGAGTGCATTGCCCGGCTTTATGTCAGCCGATGCGCTCGAAATAACCTTGTCGCCGACCTTGAGGTCGTGCGGAGCGATGATGTAGCGTTTCTCGCCGTCTTCATAACGGATGAGAGCGATGAATGCGCCGCGGTTCGGATCGTACTCAAGAGTAAGAACCTCCGCAAACATATCCATCTTGTCGCGCTTGAAATCGATAATTCTGTACTTGCGCTTGTTGCCGCCGCCACGATGGCGAACGGTTATTCTACCGTAGCTGTTACGTCCGGAGTTCTTGCTGAGGTTTTCAAGCAAGCTCTTTTCCGGCTTAACGTTGCTTAATACCTGATAATCGGTAACGGTCATATTACGTCTCGACGGAGTCGTCGGTTTAAACGTTTTTACAGCCATTGAACATTTCCTCCTTTATGGTATTGGGTGTAATCTGTCTTGATCAGACAGGGTTTACACCATGCCCTCGAAGAATTCGATCGTCTTGCTGTCAGCAGCAAGTGTTACGATTGCCTTCTTGAAATCGGGGCGGAAGCCAACATGTGCTCCCATTCTCTTCTGTTTGCCGAGAACATTGATTGTATTTACCTTAGCAACCTTTACTCCGAAAATTTCTTCGATTGCCTGGCGAATCTCAATCTTGTTTGCAGTCTTTTCTACCTCAAAGACATAAACCTTGTTGGCGACGCGCTCCATTGACTGCTCAGTGATTATCGGGCGCTTTATGATATCATAAGGTGATTTCATTATGCGAACACCTCCTGAATCTTTTCTACTGCTGACTTGTCAACGATGAACTTGTCATGGTTGAGAATGTCATATACGTTGATGATTGTAGCTGTTGTTGTCTTGACACCGGGGATGTTGCGAGCGCTCTTAACAATGTTTTCGCAAACTTCAGGTGTAACAACGAGAGCCTTCTTTGCCTCAACAGCATTGAGGAATGCTGCCATAGTCTTTGTCTTGACCTCAGAAAGGTTAAGGTTATCAACAACTAATACCTCACCTGCTGCTGCTTTTGCGGAAAGCGCACTCTTGAGAGCAAGACGGCGATACTTCTTGTTGAGACGGTATGAATAGTCACGCGGCTTCGGGCCGAGTGCAATTCCGCCGTGTGTCCACTGCGGTGAACGGATGGAACCCTGACGGGCACGACCTGTTCCCTTCTGGCGCCACGGCTTTCTGCCGCCACCGCTGACTTCGGCACGTGTGAGAGTGCTCTGTGTGCCCTGTCTGCAATTGGCGAGATGGTTCTTGACCGCTTCAAACATAGCAACCTCGTTGGGCTCTATACCAAATACAGCTTCAGAAAGTTCAATCTCTCCTACTGCTTTGCCGGTCATATCATAAACTGTTGCCTTAGGCATAGCTTTCTAACTCCTTTCGCTTAGACGTTCTTGACCGCGTTGCGGATGAACACGAGACCGCCCTTGGGGCCCGGGATTGCACCGCGAACTGCAATCATATTTGTTTCGGCATCAACCTTGACAACGTCGAGGTTCTGGACTGTTACCTGCTCAGCGCCCATGCGGCCCGGAAGCTTTGTGCCCGGCATAACCCTTGACGGGTCTGTGTTTGCACCCATGGAACCTGCGCTACGGTGAACAGGACCGACACCGTGTGTATGGTTCTGCATATGCTGGCCAAAACGCTTGACCGTACCTGCAGTACCCTTACCTTTGCTGACGCCTGTTACATCAACGATGTCGCCCTCAGCGAAAACGTCAGCGCGAATTACGTCACCTACGTTGAGCTCTGTGCCTTCAAGCTTGAACTCTTTAAGTACGCGCTTTGCGGAAACGCCTGCCTTCTTGATGTGGCCGGCTTCCGGCTTTGTGAGCTTTCTCTCAGCAATGTCCTCAAATCCGAGCTGAACAGCTTCATAACCGTCTTTTTCAACAGTCTTCTTCTGAACAACCGCGCAGGGACCTGCCTCGATGACTGTGACAGGAACAACCCTGCCTGCATCGTCGAAAATCTGAGTCATACCGACTTTTCTTCCGATGATTGCCTTCTGCATATATTTTCCTCCTTTAAGGTTATTGGTTGGCTCGTCGCCAACATGACCCGCTCTTTACCTGCATGCGCCCCTTTTCGCCGCATTCGTAATGAGCTATGGTACCTTTCTTGTTTACAGCTTGATTTCGATTTCAACGCCTGCCGGAAGGTCAAGGGACATAAGAGCCTTAACTGCTTCTGCCGACGGCTTGAGAATGTCAATCAAACGCTTGTGTGTGCGGCGCTCGAACTGCTCACGGCTGTCCTTATATTTGTGCACCGCGCGAAGAATTGTGATGACTTCCTTTGAAGTCGGGAGCGGAATCGGACCCGAAACCTTTGCGCCGTTGCGCTTTGCTGTTTCGACGATACGCTCTGCCGCCTGGTCGATAAGCTGATGATCATAAGCTTTGAGGCGGACACGAATCATTTCCTTTGAAATTGCTGCCATTGTTTTTTCCTCCTTAAAACGCACGTAGTTTTCTGCGTGCGGCGGAATCCTGCACAACTCATCCGCGTGTTTCATTTGCGGACATTATAAAAACCGGTATTGGTTTCAGGGGTTTTTTTACCAATTCCGGCAGTCGCCTATGCACAAAGCACGAGCATTGTACAGTCTTTCCTGCCGCCCGATTGTCGGACATACTCCACGGAAGTTACCTACGAAACGTAGCAATCTCCCGTTTCATCGCATAGTGCGCCCATACAGACGCTCTTATATTTTACAGTAACAAACTTACAATGTCAAGCATTTTTTTATTTTTTTTGAAAAATTTTTAACCTGCCGTAAACAGCGTTCAGGCAGGTTAAAAACTTATTTTACATACTCAAATTCCATCGTGTATATGATTATGGTATCGCCCTCTTCTGCGCCGTTTTCTTCAAGCGCATCATAAACGCCATACTTGCGGAGGAGTCTCTCGAAATATATTCTCGATTCATAATCATCAAAATTGACAGAGCCCATAGCACGCTTTATCCAGTTACCCTCGACCATATATACATCACCGTCAAGGCGCGTAATCTCAAAGTCGTGATTTGAGAGGTCTTCTTCCTCACGGACAAAGGTTGGTGTATACGTTTCAATAGGCGGAAGCTTCGAGAGCACTTCGCCCACTTTCTTCATAAGGGCATCTACCCCGACATTTGTTGCAGCCGAAATTTCAAAGTATTCAAAACCAAGATTTCTTATATATGCTTTGAATTTATCGGCAACCTCCCTGTCATAGATAAGGTCGCTTTTATTTGCCGCAACAATCTGCGGGCGCTTTGCAAGCTCCGGATTGTATTTTTCAAGCTCTTCGTTTATCGCCTCAAAGTCCGCAATCGGGTCACGGCCTTCACTCCCGGAAACATCAACCATATGCACTATAAGTCTGCATCGGTCTATGTGGCGTAGGAAACGGTGCCCAAGGCCTGCGCCTTCGCTCGCTCCTTCGATTATACCCGGGATATCAGCCATAACATATGAAAAGCTCTCATCTACACGCACAACACCCAGGTTGGGGGTTATAGTGGTAAAGTGATAGTTTGCAATCTTCGGACGCGCCGCACTCACCACCGAAAGAAGAGTTGACTTTCCTACATTGGGAAAACCTGCAAGACCGACATCGGCAAGAAGTTTGAGTTCAAGGCGAACTTCAAGTACCTCACCATCAAGACCGGGACGCGCAAAACGCGGAGCCTGGCGTGTAGGTGTTGCAAAGTGCTGGTTTCCCCAACCACCGCGGCCGCCTTTGCAGATTATAAACGGTTCATCGTCGGACATATCCTTCACCAGTGCACCGCTCTCCGCATCGTAAACAAGAGTTCCTCTCGGAACTTTTACGACTATGTCTTTGCCGCGCTTTCCCGAGCAACGCTTTCCGCTGCCGTTTGCGCCGTTCTCTGCTTTGTATTTTGTTTTATATCGGAATTCCACAAGCGTTGACATATGGTCGTCAACAACGAGGACAACGTTTCCGCCGTCGCCGCCGTCACCACCGTCAGGTCCGCCTGCGGCTATATACTTTTCCCTGTGAAACGCAACCGCACCGTCACCGCCGCGGCCTGCTATGAATTTTGCGCTTGCAACATCAACAAACATCGGTTTGCACCTCCGTTTTATATATTATATATAATATGTAGAAAATTTAAAATTAAACAAGACGGGCAGGTCGTATATCAACCTGCCCGCACAAATTTGTTTTTTACTGAGCAACCGGGTAAATAGAAACCTTCTTGCGGTCTTTTCCGAGACGCTCGAAACGTACTACACCGTCAGTTGTTGCAAACAAAGTATCATCTGATCCCTTGCTTACGTTTGTGCCCGGGTGGATTTTTGTTCCGCGCTGACGAACGAGGATGTTGCCTGCGAGAACGAACTGACCGTCCGCACGCTTAACACCAAGTCTCTTGGACTCAGAATCACGACCGTTCTTTGTGGAACCTACGCCCTTTTTATGTGCAAAAAACTGAATACTGATTTTAAGCATTTGACTGCACCTCCAAAACTTCAATATACTTCGGATACTCCTCGGAAAGCGCGAGCATATGTCGACGAAAACCTGAGAGAACCAACTTACAAGAGTCTGCATCCTTTACAAGAAGCGCGACCCTCGCGTTTTCGGGTTCTACCGTTACATCTGCGGAAAGCTTCAACGAATCGTTGATTATCGTTTCGACAAGCCCGACGGCGCTTGAAACCGCGGCGCAGATTATATCACTGCCGCTCTCGGCATAACCGGAATGACCCGAAACGTCAAACCCGACGGTATCACCGCCGTGACGAATAAGTTTAACTGTAATCATTAGACGCTGATCTTTTCGATCTGGAGCTTTGTGTACGGCTGTCTGTGGCCCTGGCGACGACGGTAATTCTTCTTCGCCTTGAACTTGAAGACCATAATCTTCTTGGACTTGCCGTTCTTGATAAGCTTTGCGGAAACCTTTGCGCCTTCAACGCTCGGTGTGCCGACTGTAACGTTTTCGCCGTCGATTGTCATAAGAACATTGTCAAACTCAACCGTTTCGCCTTCGAAGTCGAGCTTCTCAACGTAGATGACATCACCTTCGGAAACCTTGTACTGCTTACCGCCTGTAACGAAAATTGCCTGCATGTTGTTGCACCTCTCTCTCATATTTTAGAGTCTCGCTCTTGTAGGCGTTGCACTCTGCAAACTTTAATGCCCACTCAATGCGGCTTTGCTATTATATCATTCAAATTTACATATGTCAAGGTTTTTGACAAAATATTTATCTGAAAGGCTTCATATCCGTATCAAAAACATCAACCCTTGTATATTCAGCAAAGTCGGGCCCGCAATCAGGAAGATATTTTTCAATCGCTTTTATAAGATATTCAGGATTTAACGACGCGCTCCCCGCGGCAAGAACAGCCTTTGCATTGAGCACACCCTCGCCTGCTGAAACCTCAAACAATTTTATAAGCGGCGCAATATTTGTTTCAACCTCTCCGCGTTTGCTTTTTTTGAGAACAACTATTTCCTCTTTTGAAAAAAGCTCTGAAAGTTTCTTTATTGCAGAGAGCGGAAGCCCCTCATCATACTCCATTGAAATCTCATATCCGGAATATGCTATATCGCGCACGGGACGGTAATTCTCATACACGGAGATAACCTCTATCCCCTCCGGCAGTGTACTGTTCATCCGCGATGCTATTTCTTCATTCGGCATATCGTTTTCAATTACCATATCAAGAAACTCGCAGACACCTGTATAGCCAAGAGAAAGAGGAAGCGCTATTGAGATATACGGGTGCGGGTTAAAACCCTCAGTATGCTTTACCGCAATTCCCGCACGCGTCAGGACACGCTGAAAGGTGCGCATAATATCAAGGTGTGATATATAAATCGCGCGACCGAATTTTTTATACATAACTCTGACTTTACGCATCGCACTTACCTCCCGAAAGGAGCTTTGACGCACCGCAGCCGAGACATTTTTCACGGCAGTTCGGTGACGGTTCGGAGCGGTGAGCCTTCTCGCATTCGCAACGAAGGAATTTTTTCGTTACGCCCGTCGAGATATGGTCCCATGGCATTATCTCGTCCTCTGCTCTTTCGCGGTTTGCATAAAACGCAGGGTCGATTCCACACTCTTCAAATGCAGAAAGCCACAAATCAAGCGAGAAGTGTTCTTCCCAACCGTCAAGCTTTGCGCCTTTCTTCCACGCAGCTTCTATAACCTTACCCATTCTGCGGTCGCCGCGTGCAAACACAGCTTCGAGGAAGCTTACCTTTGGCTCGTGCCAGTTATATGTTATTGCCTTTGCAGTTATCGCCTCGCGAAGAAGCGCTGCTTTTCTCGCAAACTCCTCACGCGTGTTCTGCGCTTCCCACTGGAACGGCGTCTGCGGCTTCGGAACGAAACATGCCGCGCTCACAGTTATCTTAACTCCGCGTTTTTTATTCGTCGCATGAGTTTTCCAGAGATAGAGAATCTTCTGTGAAAGCTCTGCTATTCCCTTTATGTCTTCGTCTGTTTCAGTAGGAAGACCTATCATAAAGTAAAGCTTAACGGAGCTCCTTCCGTTTTCAAATGCTATCTTACAAGCATTCATAATTTCTTCTTCTGTAAGATTTTTATTTATTGCATCACGAAGCCTTGCACTTCCCGCCTCAGGCGCAAATGTAAGCCCACCGCTTCTAACCTTCTGAATTCTCTGCATAAGTGATGTTGAAAAATTGTCTGCACGGAGCGACGGGAGTTGAAGGCTTATGTTTCTCGGCTCACACCAGTCAAGAAGACCGTCAGCAAGCTTGGGAAGTTCCTTATAGTCACTTGTCGAGAGCGATGCAAGTGAGATTTCTTCATAGCCCGTTTCAAGACACATTTCCTTACCGTGTTCTATAAGTGTTTCCGCACACTTTGCCCGGACAGGGCGATAGGCATACCCCGCCTGACAAAAGCGGCAGCCACGGATACAGCCACGAAAAACTTCGAGAGAGACTCTGTCATGAACTATTTCCGTAGACGGAACTATAACCTTCTTCGGAACATAAACCTTATCAAAATCTTCTATTATTCTCTTCGTGACAGTTGCGGGCACACCGTCTTTGGGTGTAATTTCAAAAACCGTTCCGTCGGCGTTATATGA
>JAFYPW010000072.1 GCA_017559985.1 Oscillospiraceae bacterium
CCCATACCATCCGTAGGTTGGTGTGGGTGTTTCTTTGGTGCTCCGCGACACGAAGAGGGAGCGAACAGGACGGCGGCTCGCAAGCCGCAAAAAGGCTGCCGGTGGCAGGCTTTTTAGTCCGCAGGTAGATCCCCTTCGGGTCCACCACCTGCAAAAACCCCACCGTTTTCTAAAACGGTGGGGTTTTCTTATGACAAATATCAGAAATTTATCTTATCTCCTGTTCCAGATTGTCAAACTCGGGAGCCGAAAAGAATTCACCCAGGGTTATCTCCAATCCATCACAGAATTTTTTAACGGTAACCACAGATACATCACGCCTCTTTGCGCTCATCATACTGTACGCAGTAGAGGGAGTAACCCCCGATATATTTGCCAGCTCATTTATTGTAATTTTTCTCTCTTCGCAAAGTTTTTTAAATCTTTCTGCTACAACATCCTTGACTTTCATTAAACTCACCTCAAAAATATTGTATGCATTTTTACATCTCTGCGTATACGCACTTGCGTAAACGAGGAAATAATGTTATACTTTCCTCTGAGGTGTTTAATAATGAAATGCGAAAATAACTTTTGTATTTATCAAAGCGGTGGCGAATGCAACATAGACCGGATATACATAAACAACCTTGGTATGTGCTCCGAATGTATTTATCCCGATATAAACGAGAATGTTTTAAATGAAGCAAAACTGAATCTTTTGAAAAAGTATAATCACGCACAACTTTAAAACTTTATTGTCTCACCCATAGAAAAACCACCGTTTGAGAACGGCGGTTTTTTTGTTAAACTATTCTGTTTTCGAGATATTCAAGCGACTTTTCTACCATTTCATCGCCGAGCTCGCGTGAAGCTTCGCGCGCACTTTCTGTAAACCAGTGCTTTATATCGTCGATTCTGTCGAGCTTTACGGCATCGGGATAGAGCGACATGAGTATTGAACATTCATACTTGCCCGCGTGGTCATAGCCCGTTGCGTTCTGAACAGCCGTGCTCATTGTGGGGATTACCTTTATCCAGGAGAACGGATCGTCGCCGCCACCGAGATTTTCGTAATAATCCTTATAGCTTTCGCTGCCCCACCAGCCGCGGCCTTTGGTCTTTTCAAGATATGCCATAGTCGCGCGCTTACCTGCTTTCATATATGAAAGCGTCATCGGCATAAGAGACTCCTGCTCAAACTGATGATGAATTACAACATAGATATTGCGGAGTCCTGCCGAGAGCAGGTTCATAAACACATTATAAACATACTCTTCAAAAACATTTTCCTCAACGTGAACGGTTCCGGTGGTTTCATCCCCGACGGCATAGCTTGACGGGCTGTAATTTATCGTCGGCGCGATAATTATTTCCTTGCGCTCGGAAAGCTTTTTGACAAGCCCCTCCGCAACGAGAGTGTCACAGCCGAATGCGCAGTGCGGTCCGTGGTATTCAACGGTTCCGCCAACCAGAACTACCGGTGTTCTGTTTTCTTTTGCCTTTTCGATTTCACGCGGGAAACAAAAATCAAGATACATAAAGCTCATCTCCTGTCAAGGCTCTTACTCGGCATAGCCAAGCGTTGTATAGTATGAGAGATTTGTCTGTCTGTTATCAAGTCTGCCGTACTGAACGACAATGTTACGGTCAGATTCAAGCTTCATTGCATACTGTGTTTCAAACGGAACAACATATCCGCACATATCGTCGGGATTGTTCGTTCTGATACATCTGACTCTGCCCGCGCCGATTTTCCAGACAATATCGTGAGAGAAGTCACGGTCGGTGAAGAAAAGCTTCACCTTTACCGTTGCTTCCTTGTCTGTATCGTTGACTATTATGACAGACTCGTGTCCTTTGAGGATGCCTTCACCCTCTTCCGGAAGCTCACAGTCCGGAATAATCCAGTTCTTTTTTCCAAGTCCCTTATACATCGATTTCAATAATTCCCTTCTTGAGATAATCTGTCATAGCGATGCAGCCGTCTTTTCCTACTGATGCACCGATTTCCCAACGGCAACCGAAGGTCGGTCCGGAGATGAAGGTATCTACCTGGAATGTCATGTTCTCTTCAAGCTTATAGTCGCTTGTTGTCTCCATCCACGGAGCTTCAACCTCAATCATACCTGTACCGTGGCACGGTCCGTAAACGAAGTTTTCTTTATATCCTGCTTCTTCAAAGAGATTATAAAAGCCCTTTGCAATGTCAGACGCGACAACGCCTGCGCGGATCTGCTCCTTTGTCCAGTTGTGTGCATCAAGGCAGAACTGAACAAGCTCGCGCTTTTCGGGAGCAAGAGGTCCCATACTTACCGGAAGACCGATAGCGGGAGAATATCCATCTATCTTTGCTGAAAGGTTAAGCTGAACGATGTCGCCCTTCTTGATCTCTCTGTATCTTGAACGGCTGATAGCGTGGCGTGTGGAAGCTTCACTGAAAACATACATCGGAAGACCTTCATATTCTGCGCCTTCCTCGTAAATAACCTTCTGTGCAATACCTACCATCTGAAGCTCTGTTACGCCCGGCTTCAAGTTGCGGATAACTTCATCTGTTGCAATTTCAACAATTCTGAAGCCTTCCTTAATGCAGGCAAGCTCATTTACGCTCTTGATTTTGCGAAGCTCAACCATAATGTCGTTGCAGAGAACAATTTCAGCATCAGGATATGCGCTCTTCAAGCCCTCATAAATCGGGAGAGTGCACTCAACATAGCTTCCGAGGCCGATTCTGATTTTCTTGCCGGAAACTCCGATGTTCTTGAAAACATCGGCAAATGTGTCTGCCTGAAGCTCCGGATATGCCGGGTCTGCGGATTCTCTGAATTCTTTAAGTACAAAAACCTTTTCGAGCTTACCGAAGTCGCGGCCGAATACTGCGGATTCGGGACCTACGAGAAGAGCTGCATCTCCGGTTGCGGAGATAGCAACACCGGCTCTCTCAAAAAGCGGCCAGAAGCCACTGAAATATCTTGCGTTTGCATAGTCTGACTCTGTGCTTGCAACAACCATAACGTCAAGACCACGCTCTGCAATCATTTTTGATGCTTTTGCAATTCTTTCCTTATACTCATAATCAGGGATACAAATTCTGCCCATTTCTTACTCCACCTTTCAACATAAATGTACAGTTTAATTATACAACAAACTTTTAAAAAGTGCTTACACAATGTTTATTTTTGTTTGCACAATCGTAAATAAATTTACTTTATCGCAATTTCCCCATTGCTTTCGAAGATTCGTTTTGTTATACTAAAACCATAAAAGGGGTGAAATTATGGATTTTAAACTACAAGCTTTTAAAGTTCCTATGCGTGTTTCGTCACTTGCAAACATTCATTATTTTGAATTCACCAACGAATATCACACAGAAGAAAACTATCACGATTTTTGCGAATTTCTGTTTGTTGACAGCGGTTCTATAACCGTCAACTCCGAAAACTACAAAGGAAATCTGTTTGTAAACCAGTTTATCATTCACCGCCCGAACGAGAGGCACTCACTCGTCGGTTTCGGGTCGACCGCACCGAATGTCATAATTATCGGCTTTGAGTGCAAGAGTCCCGAACTTGCCCAGTTCTCAAAGCAGCCCACAACACTCACTCCCGAACACAAACGTATGCTTTCAAAAATCATGCAGGAGGGTATGAGCATTTACGAACCGCCATATGACATCCCCAACACAACGTATATGAAAAAACGGCGTGAGTATCCATTCGGCGCAGACCAGATGATAAAAATATCGCTTGAAGCTTTCCTCATTTCTCTTGTGCGCGATTTCGGAAAGCACGAAAACCATAACATTTCAAACAGCGAGGCGCAGGATGCACACATACAGAGCGTTCACCAATATATCACGGAACACTTTTCAGAAAAAATCGCTCTTGATTCGCTTTGCTTCCTTTTCGGCACAAACAAGTCAAGCCTTTGCCACAACTTCAAAACGGCTTACGGAATGACTATTCTTGAATACATCCATTATCTGCGCATAAAAGAGGCAAAACGGCTTTTGCGCGAAAAGAATATGTCCGTCACGCAGATTTCAGAGGTGTTGGGTTTTGAGTCTGTACATTATTTCTGCCGTCTTTTTAGGAAATACACGCGTCTGACCCCCACACAATATGAAAAATCCGTAAAATCAAAACTCAGTTTATAGAAAAAAGCACGACGTGCGG
>JAFYPW010000073.1 GCA_017559985.1 Oscillospiraceae bacterium
GCCTGCCGCTTTCTGCTTTTTATATTATTTTGTGGGGACGAGGGGAGAATCGGGATTTTTAAGTGTCATAAGCTTGGCCTTTCTCAAAAGGAAATTATATCTTGCTTCGGCAGATTTGATTTCGTAGACGCAAGCCTCTATCATCTCCGGATCCTTTGCATCCTCAAAGCAATTTTTTGCAAGTCGCAAATCAGATAGAGCCTCCTCAATGTCGGATAAGAGTTTTCTTTTTTCAAAAGATTCGGTATATTCAATATTTTTTGAAAAGAATTTCAAAAGTCCTTCACCAAAAAACTTTTTGAATTTCAGGGTGGCTACTGTTTTGTCCATAAATAAGTCCTCCTTTGTTTTTTACTGCCTGCGAATAACTTTTATAAAACATCTGATACTTAATGTATATTTTTATTCTGGACAAATATTCCGGAAAGCATACCGATTTTTTGAAAACAAGGAAGAAAAAGTGTATCTTGTGGAAAGTTGACAGAAGACATCAATATATGGTAAAATACTGATATGGTTGAAAATGGATAATAACGCATTTTTGTACGCTTGGGGGTTTTAGTTTGAGCGCGAAAGTGATAAAAAAGGAATATGATAACGAGAGTATTTCCTCTCTTAAAGGTGCTGACCGTGTAAGAAAACGCCCGTCTGTCATTTTTGGGTCTGACGGTCTTGACGGTTGTCAGCATTCTGCATTTGAAATAGTTTCAAACTCAATTGACGAGGCAAGAGAAGGGCATGGCGATACCATAATCGTCACGCTCTATGAGGATCACTCAATTGAGGTTGAGGACTTCGGACGCGGCTGCCCGGTGGATTATAACCCCGCAGAGGAAAGGTATAACTGGGAGCTTGTTTTCTGTGAGCTTTATGCCGGCGGAAAATACAAGAACAACGAGGGCTCAAACTATGAGTACTCTCTCGGTCTCAACGGTCTCGGCGCGTGTGCAACACAGTACAGTGCCGAATATATGGATGTTACCGTATGGCGCGATGACAACAAATATTCTCTGCGTTTTGAAAAGGGAGAGAATATCGGCGGCCTCAAAACAGAGCCGACCGACAGAAAAAAGACAGGCTCCCGCATAAAATGGAAGCCTGATATTGAAGTGTTCACCGATATAAATATCCCTGCCGAGTACTTTACGGATGTTTTGAAGCGGCAGGCTGTTGTCAATGCAGGAATAAACTTCAAGTTCCGGGAGCAGGTTGGCGGAAGTTTCCGCACAACCGAGTTCAAATATGAAAACGGTATTTCCGATTATGTTGAGGAACTTGCAGGAGAGACCCCGCCTCTTACAAAGCCGCGGTTTATTTCTTGTGAAAGAAAAGGCCGTGACAGGGAGGACAAGCCTGAATATAAGGTTAAGATTTCTGCGGCATTCTGCTTTACAAACACTGCACCAAGGATTGAGTATTACCACAACTCATCCTGGCTTGAATACGGCGGTGCACCGGATAAGGCTGTAAGAAACGCCTTTGTTTATGCAATCGACAGTTTTGCAAAGCAGAATAATAAATATCAGAAAAACGAAAGCAAGATAAGCGTTGTCGACGTTTTTGACAGCCTGCTTCTTGTTTCAAACAACTTCTCCACAATTGTTTCGTACGAAAACCAGACTAAAAAAGCGGTTACAAACAAGTTCGTACAGGATGCAATGACGGAATTTTTGCGCGAACAGCTCGAAATTTATTTTATAGAGAATAAAGACGAGGCTATGCGTATATGTGACCAGGTTCTCATCAATAAGAGAAGCCGTGAAAGCGCGGAGAAGGAACGCCTTAATATTAAGAAAAAGCTCACAGGCAATCTCGATATGACAAACAGGATTCAGAAGTTTATCGATTGCCGGACGAAAGACCGCGATAAGCGCGAACTCTATATCGTTGAGGGTGATTCTGCGGCGGGCGCGTGTAAGCAGGGAAGAAGCGCAGAATTTCAGGCGATTATGCCGGTCCGCGGAAAGATTCTCAACTGCCTAAAAGCGGATTTTGGCAAGATATTCAACAGTGACATCATAGTTGACCTCATAAAGGTTCTCGGGTGCGGCGTTGAGGTTCAGAGCAAGAAGAATAAGGACCTTTCTTCGTTTGACCTTGCAGGGCTTCGGTGGAAGCGTGTAATTATCTGCACTGACGCGGATGTTGACGGATTCCAGATAAGAACGCTTATTCTCACTATGATATACAGGCTTATGCCTACTCTCATAAAAGAGGGTTTTGTGTATATTGCAGAATCCCCGTTGTATGAGATAAACAGCGGCAACGACACATATTTCGCATATTCGGACACTGAAAAGAACGAAATTGTCCAGAAACTCGGAAAAGCGAGATATACCATCCAACGCAGCAAAGGTCTTGGTGAAAACGACGGCGATATGATGTGGGAAACAACTATGAACCCCGAAACGCGCCGACTGATAAAAGTTATCCCCGATATGGCGGAAGCTGCAATTGCCGAGATGTTTGACCTTCTTCTGGGCGACAATCTTGCAGACAGAAAGAAGTTTATAGCAGAAAACGGTTGGAAGTATCTCGACGATGCAGACGTATCATAAGGAAAGGGGGAGATAAGCGTGGCAAGAAAAAAGAAAACAGAGGAAGAACGCAAGGTGTTCGGGCTCAATGCCGAGGTTGTTGAGCAACAGATAACCGAAACTCTTGAAAAAAACTATATGCCCTATGCGATGTCAGTCATCATCTCCCGAGCAATTCCTGAGATAGACGGATTTAAGCCTTCGCACAGAAAGCTTCTTTATACGATGTATACAATGGGGCTGCTTTCCGGCGCGAGAACAAAATCCGCAAACGTAGTAGGACAGACGATGAAGCTCAATCCGCACGGTGATGCGGCGATATACGAAACGATGGTGCGCCTTGCGAAGGGTAATGAAGCATTAAATTTCCCGTTTGTTGATTCAAAGGGAAACTTCGGTAAGGTATATTCCCGCGATACTGCATACGCGGCGTCGCGATATACGGAGGTGAAACTCGCACCCATATGTGCAGAGCTTTTCCGTGATATAAGGGATACGGTTGATTTCGTGCCGAACTACGATAATACGCTCGAGGAGCCGACTCTTCTTCCGACAGAATTCCCCAATATCCTTGTTTCGGCAAACACCGGAATTGCTGTTGGTATGGCATCGAATATCTGCGGATTTAACCTGACGGAGGTTTGCCGCACCACGATTGAATTGATAAGAAATCCCGAGCACGATATAGCGTCAACACTTCTCGCGCCCGATTTTCCGACAGGCGCAGAGCTTGTGTATGAAAAGAGTGAGATTGAAAACATCTACAATAGCGGACGCGGCTCATTTAAGCTCCGTGCACGATGGA
>JAFYPW010000074.1 GCA_017559985.1 Oscillospiraceae bacterium
AAATTGCATTTCGCCGCCTCAGTCAGCGCGTTTATAAAGCGCTCGCGGTACATCATCGCGTTATAGCTTTCTCCGTCGTCCTCATAAAAGTACGCCGCGACGCCATAAGGCAGAGCAATGCTCATTATCTCGTCAGAAAAGTCTATCTCATCTTCCATATCGGAAACCACCGGCGCGAAAAGGAGCTTTTCCTTTCCCAAAGATAAGCGGACGGAGTTTTCATACATCAGGCTCTCGGCAAGAAGTGCCGACAGAATGGGACAGAATTTTTCAGAGAAGTTTTTATCCTCTCCCTCTCGCTCAAACATTATGGCGCAAGTGCGCTTATATATATCATATGCTTTCATTTTTATAAAATCTCCTTTCTCCGTATAGAAAAACGGAGCAGGGAAAAGCCCCCGCTCCGCCGTTCATTCCTTAAAGCGTTACTGTTGTAACCTCGGACGGGAAAGCACCGTTCTTATAAGCATATGCCTTGACAACAGTGCCGCTCTCCGTGACATCCGAAGCATTTCCTACCTTTGCGGATGCAGAATATCTCGGGTCTGAGCCGTCTGTTGTATACTTGAAGCCGACACCGCTTGTTGTGCAGGAGATTTCGCCTGCTGCGGATACCACCGGAGCTTCGCAGATTGTTCCTGCGCCGCTTGCGGTATTGACTTCGACATAAACGCCGTCGCACTTTGCACCGAACACGAAAAGGTCATAATACTGTCTTCCTTCAAGAAGCGCACCGGAGATACCCGGCGGGTCCTTGTGGAATTTTGTGTCGTTGAGCTTTACGGGGGCGCAGGCTGCGCGCTTGTGGACAATCATAAAGTTTACATTTTCCGGCCAACGTGAGCGCGGGACCTTTATGACGTTCATATTGTCATATGTGCCGACAATGCCCTTTGTGAGTGACTTATCCATAAGCTTTTCACAAGCCTTGAACTCTTCGGAGAGTCGGAGCTTTGCATATGTGTCACTCGGAACGAAGAGAGTTCTGCCAAAGGACGGAACTTCGCAATCGTCCATATATGTAGTGCCGCGTGTGATGCGCTCACATACGTTGGACTTGGAAATTGCCGTTGCTTCGCCGACAATCTTGCCGCCAAGCTTGGAAAGGCGCTCGAAGCTGTACTTATCCATAAGCGGAATTGCCTTTTCGCTTATCTGGAGCGCAAGCATTCTTCCCGCCTCTTTAACGCCGTTCTGGTCTGCGTTGTTACCCTTGTCGATCGTGAGAGTGAAGCTCTTATCCTGAGTGAGTGTGAGCTCCTGAACAATATCCTCCATCTCCGTGGGTGTACCGTAGCGGCTTGTGCCTGTGCGGGTATAGTCGGTCATCGGAACCGTAATGGGTGTTGAAATTCTTACCGTCTTGACACCTGAGAATGAATAATCATTTGAGAGGTGTCCGTTGATAAGGCTGTCTCTTGTGTATCGTGTCTGGATTTCTTTTGCATATTTGCTGTGTAAATTGATTGCTGACATAGTTTTTTAATTCCTTTCTTTTTTTAATCTGTCATTGCAAATCCTTCAAGAAAGTCATCATGCAGTATCGCTGCTCCGTCGCCTTCAAGCGAGCCGACCGAGCGAAGCCGTGCCGCATTGTTGTTCTGTGCTATAAGAAGTTCTCTCTCCTTCTGGGCAAGAAGCCTTTCCTGATACGCTTCAAGCGGGGTCATACCCTGCCTTACATTTTCTGAAAGGTCTGAATATGCGCTCTCACGCGAAAGTGAGGGGTACTTCTTAAACAGCTCGGACCACGGCCCGGTAAGGCCTGCGGCATCCGTAATGCGTCGAAGCTGTGCTCTTGCACGCTCCGCCGGCGAAGCCGTGACATTCTCATAGGTCTGCGTGTTTTCTTTCTTTTCCGACCCGTAATTCCGCATATACTGTTCGCGGGTCATTCCGTTTTCTGCTGCGACCCTGTCGAGAAACTGAAGCTCACGCTGGTATTTCGTGTCGCGTTCAGAAACGACGTGGTCGTAGTTCATTCCCTTTTGTGCAAGGACCCGCGCCTCATCAAGAGTTATGTCGCGTTCCTCACCGTTATACTTTATGCGTAGTGTATCAACACTCTCAGAGCTTTCGTTTTGCTCTTTTGAGTCTTCTTCCAAAACCTCATCGTCGTCGAATAGTTTGTCCGGCAATGTGAGATCCTGCTCTTGTGTATTGTTGGTTTCATCAAACACAGTGAGCACCTCCGTTTAATTTTTTCGGGTCTTTGAGTATTTCTTTTTTCAGTAAACCTGCTGTCTCCGGAATATCTCACCGTCTTTGCGCGCTTAAAGCGATGAGCCCTCTTCCGCTTCTTTTATAAAAAAACACCCTTTCACCCTTTTTCCGGAAAAGCGGTTGCGGCAGTGCGATTCCACAACCGCTCTCACGGTTCGTCAAGGCTTTCTTTCACTTGACGGAGGTATTATAACACAAAAAGTATTTTTGGTTTTGCCAAGATTTTGACAACTTTTTTAACGCCAAAAAAGCCGAAAAACGGCTTGGTTGAGCCGTTTTTCCAAAAATACATCAAGAAAAAACAAAAAAAGCATTTTTTGTTGTTGACAAGCCCGAGGTTTTATATTATAATAATAAAGCTCGTCAGGAGCAAATATGGCGGTGTAGCTCAGTTGGCTAGAGCATTCGGTTCATACCCGAACGGTCACTGGTTCAAGTCCAGCCGCCGCTACCATAAGCGGGGTAGGCTTTAACCCCTGCCCCGCCTTATAAAATCCGGCCCGTTGGTCAAGCGGTTAAGACACCGCCCTTTCACGGCGGTAACAGGAGTTCGATTCTCCTACGGGTCACCATATTGTTTTCTCGATAAGAAGGTAAAAACCGATTGCATTTTTCTGCGTTGCTTTTTATGTTCTTATTTTTTTCTATATGGGTAATTTCTGCGAGAGGAGGCCTTGCTTATGATTAAATTTATCGTTGCTTCCGATATGCGTTTTTCTTTCTCTTCCGAGAATGATATGCATATCTCTTCTCTTGCTGCCCAAAAAATAGAATCCATAGTCTTTGAGGCTTCTTCCGAATGCAGGTTCATCGCAGATCTCGGTGACACTGTCGACGGAAAAGCTTCCGCCGAGGAAAGCCGCCTGGTGATACAGGACACTATTTCGCTATACGACAAAGCCCCCGTTTCTCTCCATTTTCTTATGGGTGAGCGTGACCGCGCAGTTACAAACGAGGTCTTTTTGCAGCTTTCCGGTTATGCTATGCGGTATCGGGCATTTGATGTTTCCGATTATCGCTGCATCTTCCTTGATACATTATGCTCAGAAAACGGCTTTGAAATTGACGAAGAACAGTTCCAGTGGCTTTCCAGGCTCCTCGATAAATCTCATCGCCCGGCAATCATTTTTTCTCACGCACCAATTGCCGGAACGGACGAAAGCAACAGCAATGAATTTGTTGCAAACCGTGAAAAGCTTCGTTCACTTTTCGAGAAAAGCCATAAGGTTGCTCTCGTTGTTTCCGGTCACGCCGAAAAGAGCGAACATCTTGTATTGAACAACGTCCCTTACATAACACTCTCTCCCTCATACAGTAGTGATGAGGCAACTTTTGCCCGGTTCTCGGTTTCTTCCGAAGGTGTCACAGTTGATGGCTTCGGTGCGCAGGAAAGCTTCACAATAGAACACCCTTTCACAAAAAATAAAGAGGAACCTCTTCTTTCCCGCATCAAGCGTTTTCTTTTCTTGCCTTAAAATTTTAACCCGTCCGTGTTTTTCACGGACGGGTTTTGTTTTACCAGGATTTTAAATATTTTTCCTGCTCAACTGTCAGATTGTCTATTTTTATACCTTCTGCCGAGAGCTTTTCGCGTGCAACAAGAGAATCAATCTCTCCCGGCACTTCGTAAAGGTCCGGAGCAAGTTTTTCGGGAAGCCGTGCGATATGCTCCATCATAAGCGCCTGAACCGCAAAGCTTAAATCCATTATCTCAGCCGGGTGGCCGTTTCCTGCGGCGAGGTTTACAAGTCTTCCCTCACCGAGAAGGTTTAAAATCCTTCCGTCATAAAGCTTATATCCCTCAATGTTGGGTTTTCTGGTCTCGACAGTCTCCGAAAGAGCTTTTAAATCATCTTTGTTTATTTCACAGTCGAAATGTCCCGCGTTTGCAAGAAGCACGCCGTCGTGCATTTTTTCAAGATGACGCCGGACAATGATATCACGGCAGCCTGTTGTCGTAACGAAAATGTCGCCAATGCCTGCCGCTTCGTCCATACTCATAACGGAATATCCGTCGGCATATGCTTCAAGCGCGCGGAAGGGGTCTGCCTCACAGATTATTACATTTGCACCAAGACCTTTCGCACGGAGAGCAACACCACGACCGCAGAAGCCGTATCCTGCAACGACGACCTTTTTTCCCGCGATGAAGCAGTTTGTTGTATTCATAATCGCATCCCATACAGATTGGCCGGTGCCGTGGCGGTTATCAAAGAGATGTTTGCATTTCGCGTTATTGACGGCAAACATCGGGAAATTGAGTTTGCCTGCTTTTGCCCTTGCCGCAAGCCTTGCAACTCCCGTTGTTGTCTCCTCGCAGCCACCAAGAAGATTCTTCGCAAGAGCAGGCTCTCTCTCGTGGAGAATTGAAACAAAGTCACCGCCGTCGTCAATTATTATGTCAGGTGTGCAACGGAGTGTCTGAGTAAGGTGGTCTGTATACTCCTCTTCACTTACGCCGTGTATTGCAAACGTATCAATACCGAGCGAAACGAGCGCCGCCGCGATGTCGTCCTGGGTAGAGAGCGGATTGCAGCCCGTTGCACACACACGCGCACCTCCTGCCGCAAGAGTAAGTGCAAGATATGCCGTTTTTGCTTCAAGATGGATAGACATTGCAATAGTCTTTCCCTCAAACGGACGCTCCTTTGCAAAACGCTCACCGATTGCTGAGAGCACGGGCATATATGATTTTACCCATTCGATTTTTTTAATGCCCGACGGGGCAAGATTTTTATCTTTTACAATACTCATTTTTATCAACTCCTGTCATATATAATACACAATTTCGGGAATCTTTTCAATATTGTAAATTTAAAAATAATTTTACCTTAAATCCCTTTTTTCTCATATTAAAATGTGGTATACTGTTTTTATAATGGAAAACTATATTTTTCGAAAGGAAATGTAATATAAAATGGGTGTTATTTCTAAACTTTTCGGAACACACAGTGAGCGTGAAATCAAGAAGCTCTCTCCGCTGGTCGATAAAATAGAATCTCTTGCAGATGAATACCGCGCACTCTCCGATGAGGCTCTTTCTGCAAAAACCGACGAATTCAAAGAAAGGCTCTCCGGCGGCGAAATTCTTGACGACCTTCTCCCCGAAGCTTTTGCAACAATCCGCGAGGCGGCTTTCCGCGTGCTCGGGCTTTACGCTTTCCGCGTTCAGCTTATCGGCGGAATTATTCTGCACCAGGGGCGCATCGCCGAAATGAAAACAGGCGAAGGAAAAACCCTTGTTGCCATCCTCCCCGCATACCTGAACGCACTGTCCGGTCGCGGTGTGCACATTGTTACGGTTAATGACTATCTTGCAAAATATCAGGGTGAGCTTATGGGGCGTGTCTTCCGCTTTCTCGGGCTCTCCGTCGGCATAATTGTCCACGGTCTTACAAACGAAGAGCGCAAGGCGGCACATTCGGCAGACATAACATACGGCACGAACAACGAGTTCGGCTTTGACTATCTGCGTGACAATATGGCTCTTTACAAATCCCAGATGGTAGGACGCGACTATCACGCCTTTGCCATTGTCGACGAGGTTGACTCTATCCTCATCGACGAGGCGCGAACTCCGCTTATCATTTCCGGTCAGGGTGAAAAGCCGACTCTCATTTACAGCCAGGCAGACAAGTTTGCCGCTTCTCTTAAAAAAATCGTCATCGCGTCCGTCGACGAAAAGGAAGATAACGACGATATCGACGGAGATTACATCGTCGACGAAAAAGCGCGCACCGCAACTCTCACAGCATCAGGTATTGCAAAAGCTGAACAGGCATTTAATGTTGAAAACCTCTCCGACCCTGAAAATGCCGAGCTTTTCCATCACATCAATCAGGCAATCCGTGCCCGCGGCATTATGCAGCGCGACATTGACTATGTAGTCCGCGACAATCAGATTATTATCGTTGACGAATTCACCGGCCGCCTTATGATTGGCCGCCGCTATTCCGAAGGACTTCATCAGGCGATTGAGGCAAAGGAGCGCGTCGATATCCAGAACGAGAGCAAAACCCTTGCCACAATCACCTTCCAGAATTATTTCAGAATGTACGATAAGCTTTCGGGTATGACGGGTACAGCCCTCACGGAAGCTGACGAATTCGAAGCGATTTATAACCTCGATGTTATAGAAATCCCGACAAACAAGCCGATGATACGACGCGACCTTACCGACGTCGTTTATAAAACAGAAGCCGGCAAATACCGCGCTGTAATAAACCAGATCAAGGACTGTGCAGAAAGACGACAGCCCGTTCTTGTGGGTACGGTTTCAATCGAAAAGAGTGAGCTTGTTTCGGCACTTCTCAAAAAGAACGGCATCCCGCACGTTGTTCTCAACGCAAAACAGCACGACAAGGAAGCTGAAATTGTCGCTCAGGCAGGTAAATCCGGTGCGGTCACCATAGCTACAAATATGGCAGGACGCGGTACGGACATTATGCTCGGCGGAAACCCGGACTTCCTTGCAAAGAGCGATTTGCGCCACAGCGGTATGGACGAAGACCTCATAACCGATGCAGGCGGCAGCGCACCGACAGACAATGCCGAAATCCTTGCTGCACGCGCAAAATATAAAGAGCTTTACCTCAAATATAAAGCAGAAACTGATAAAGAAGCAGAGGCCGTAAAAGAATCGGGCGGTCTTTTCATTATCGGTACCGAGCGCCACGAATCCCGCCGTATTGACAACCAGCTCCGCGGTCGTGCAGGACGACAGGGCGACCCCGGTGCATCGCGCTTTTACCTCTCACTTGAAGACGATATCATGCGTCTTTTCGGCTCGGAGAGAATTATGGGTATGATGAATGCGCTCGGAATCGACGAGGATACGCCAATTGACCAGAAGATGCTCTCAAATGCGATTGAAACGGCACAAAAGAGAGTTGAGTCGAGAAACTTTGCAATCCGCAAAACTGTTTTGCAGTATGACGATGTTATAAATCAGCAGCGCACGATTATATACGACCAGAGAAAGAGCGTGCTTGACGGAAACGACATCCGCGACTCTGTAAAGAAGATGATTTATGACACAATTTCAAAAACTGTTGACGGTATTATGTCCGGAGAACAGTACGTCCAGACGGCTCACCTTGCCGCAGCCCGCGATAAATTTTACGGAATCTTTCTTTCGCCGCAAGACCTCAATCTCTCTCGCGATGACCTCGACCGCGTCGACTATACCGCAGAAGATTTAAAAAGCGACCTTTCCGAAATTGCAGACAAGGTTTACGCACTTCGCGAGGCGGAGTTCTCTCCCGAAATTATGCGCGAGCTTGAACGCGTCGTACTTCTCCGCAATGTCGACGAAAACTGGATGGAGCATATTGATGCCATGAGCGAGCTCCGCCGAGGAATCGGACTTCGTGCCTATGCTCAGCACGACCCGATTATCGCATACAAAAACGAAGGCTTTGATATGTTTGAGGAAATGGTAGACACCATACGCGAAAACACTGTGCGTATGATATTTACCATGCGCCTGCGCGGTGCGGATGCTCCAAAGCGCGAGGCTGTTGCGAAAATAACCGGTGAACACGGCGGAGACGACTCCCCCATCAAAAAAACACCGAGAAAAGTAGAAAAAAAGGTAGGTCGCAACGACCCCTGCCCCTGCGGCAGCGGTAAGAAATATAAAAAGTGTTGCGGTCAGGATGAATAAATCTTCGGAGGATAAAGATGTTTAAACTCAAAAAAACCGCCTCTCTTGTTATTTCCCTCTGTATGGCATCGTCGCTCGTTATGAGCACAGCTGCCTTTTCATATGAGGAAATGTCAGACTTTTTTTCCATCGAAAATTATGAAATAACACAGGTAGGCCCGGAAACAAACCACATAAATTTAAAAGCTTCAGATGCGCAGGGAAAGCAGAATATAAACGCCGTTGAATTCAATCCTAAAAACCCCTATACCTCTCTCCGTGCAGGAAAGAGCGCAGGGTATGTTTACAGCACGCAGACTGTAAACACGATAGCAAACAATATGAGCGATACAAACGGCGGAGACACTGCCATTGCCGCAATAAACGGTGACTTCTTCACCTTTGGCGTCGGAGTTCCCCACGGCGTATTTATCGACGATGGAATCATTCTCTCCACACCCCCGCAGTATTACGCCGCGTTTGGACTGACTTATGACAACGAGCCGTTTATCGTGCGCCACGGCACGATCCTTGACATAGTTTTCAGAATAGAAGAGGCGCTTGTCAGCGTTTCCGGAATAAACACCGAGCACAAAAGCACAGAAAGCTCTCTCGTTCTTTATACCTCTGACTATGCGCGCGGAACAAAGACGGGCGGGGATACCTTCGAGCTCCGTTGTCGCGTAAATTCGGGCGAAGTTCGCCACGGTGACACCATAAACTTCACTGTTGAGGAGATAAACGATGCCGAAGGCAACACCCCGCTCGGCGAGGGCTATGTTGTTCTTTCCGCAAAAGGAGCGATGATTGACGAGCTCAAAAAGCTCAGTGTCGGCGACACGCGCGAAATAACCTTCCGCTTTAACGAATTCTGGTCAAACGTAAAGTTTGCCGTAGGCGGAATTGAGCTTCTCCTCCAGAACGGAGAAATATACAGCCGTGCCGATAAGGCAAACCAGCCGCGCACATCAATAGGCATCCGCGACGACGGAACAGTTGTTATGGCAACCTTTGACGGAAGACAGAAGGGCACCGCCGTTGGCATGACATATGAGACAGCCGCAGAGGCAATGCTCGCGCTCGGCTGCACCCATGCGCTGAATCTTGACGGCGGCGGCTCTACAACATTCGTTCTCAGGCAGCCCGGCTCTATGACTACCGCTGTTGTAAACAATATTTCGGGTTCAAGCCCGCGCCAGGTTGCTAACGCGCTTGTTCTTATGAATACAGCGCCGACCGGAAGTGCCGAAGGACTCACTGTTCTCCCACGCAAACGCACAGTGCTTGCCGGCGGCGAATATTCCTTCTCGGCAAATATGGCATACGACAGAAATTTCAAGCCCTGCCCCGTTCCCGGAGAAATTTTGTGGGAAAGCTCAAGCTTTGAAAACACAGTATCAGACAGCGGTGTGCTCACAGCCACTGTCGCGGAGACCGTTACGGTTACGGCACAAAGCGGCAGAGCAACAGGATATGCGGATGTCGAAATTGTCGACCGCGTAGACGAAATCAGAACCTCCACAAGCGAGATAACAGCACGTCCCGGCGAAACTCTTCACCTCACGGCTTCTGCTATTTTAGCAGGAAAAGAGATTGAGGCTTCAAAAAACATCTTTTCCTGGACTGCACCCGAAATACTCGGGAGTTTTTCAGAGACGGGCACCTTCACGCTCTCCGAATCAGCCGTCTCGGGTAAAATAACAGTGAGCTACGGCGATGTTTCCGCTGAAATTGACGTTTTTGTCGACCAGCCGCCGGTTACTCTCTCAGGCTTTGAGGACGATGCTGTCACCTTTATTCCCTGCGGTATCAGCACAAAAACAGCTCCCAATTCAAAGATAGAAACAGACTTAGACTTTGTCCACGACGGTGAGAGTTCTTTGAAGGTTTACTATAACTTTCTCAACACAGACGGAGACGTCGGTGCATACTATATGGTCTCCCCCGAAAGCACGGACGCGTCGGCTTTCACCGTAAATAACACGCCGAAAAAGCTCGGTCTTCTTGTTTACGGCGACGCTAGCGGAACTCTTCTCCGCTCAATCATTGAAGACGCTGACGGAAAACAGCACTATATCACCTACGGAAAAATCGAGCACACAGGCTGGAAATATATGGAAGCTCCCCTCCCCGAAGAGCTCACCGCGCCTTTCTTCATCAAAGCACCCGTAAACCTCGTTGCAAACCCCGGAAACCTCACTCACGGCTGTCTGTATTTTGACAGACTCCGCGCAGTATATACCGATGTCGAAGGGGAAGACCTCACCGCCCCCGAAATAGTAAAGGCGTGGCCTGATGAGAATATGCTCATATACGGAAAAACTCCGTCAATCGGCATAATCCTCGCCGACGACAAAAAGGCAGAGGATGACGCGGGGATTGACCCCGAATCAATTGCTCTTAACGTAAACGGCTGGGATCTTTCCGATTATTCATACGATGCAAAAACCGGCAAAATCTCATATACGGTAAAGCTTCCGTTGAAAAACGGCTTCCATACCATCACCCTCCGTGCGCGTGACTATTCAGGAAACCTTATTTCAAAAAACTGGCGCTTTGAGGTAAGATAATGACTAAAAAAAGAATCGAGGCTCTTCGCGGAAAGCTTTTTGAAAAGTCGCTTGATGCATATCTCGTGACATCATATGAAAATTACAGATATTTTTCAGGCTTTTCCGGAAGTAACTGTACTCTCATAATAACAAAAGCGGAAGCTTTTGCAATTACCGACGGTCGCTACACCGTGCAGATAAAAACCCAGACACGAGGCTTTGACATAACCATAGCAGAGCGCACAATGGCCGAACATATTGCGGAAATACTGAAAAAAACAGGTGCTCATTCCGTCGGCTATGAAACACATAAGATAACTGATTTTTCGCTCCGCACCATAAAGGAGAACTCTCCCTTCTGTGAGTTTGTTCCCTGCCCCGACTTTGGCGAAGAAATCCGTATGGTGAAGGATGAATCTGAAATAGCTTCAATAAAAGCTGCGGCAGATATTGCCGACCGCGCTTTTGAAAAGCTCTCAAAAAGCCTCTCAAGAGGCATGACGGAGCGCGAAGCTGCGGCATACCTTGACTATCAGATGCTGCTTGGAAAAAGCGAGGGTGCAGCCTTTGACACCATCGCAGCAAGCGGACTCCGCGGCTCTATGCCTCACGCACAGGCAACGAACGAAGAAATTTCAGAAAACTGCCTGATGACGTTTGACTTCGGTGCAACCGTTTCGGGGTATAAATCAGACATCACCCGCACTGTCCATATCGGAAATCCCGGAAAAGAGCTTTTGTCACTTTTTGATGCCGTTTTAAATGTTCAGCAAAAATGTGTCCGGAAGGTCGCAACCGGAATCTCCGCAAAGGAACTTGACCTTTTCGCGCGCGAGCTTTTTGCAAAGGACGGGCTCGATAAATATTTCACCCACTCTCTCGGGCACGGTGTCGGACTTGCCGTTCACGAAGCACCCACGCTTTCGCGCCGCTCGGATACCGTTCTCTCGGAAGGTATGGTAATAACAATCGAGCCGGGGCTTTATGTTGAGGGTCTTGGCGGCGTAAGAATTGAGGACAGCGTTGTCGTCACAAGCGGCGGCTGTGATGTTCTCACGCGCTCACCGCACAGGATAAATATATCGCTTTAAAGGATTTGTTTTATGAAAAAGAAAGTTCTTATCGGTATGAGCGGCGGCGTTGATTCAAGCGTCGCGGCGCATCTTCTCATGCGCGATTATGATGTTGTCGGCACAACACTTCTTCTGTGCGGAAACGACGACTCCGACGCGCGCGAGGTTGCAAAAAAGCTCGGCATCAAGCACTTTTCTCACGATGCAAGAGAAGAATTCGAGACTCATATCATAAAAAACTTCACAAGTGAATATCTCTCCGCACGGACGCCAAACCCCTGCATTTTATGTAACTATCACATAAAATTCTCGCTTATGCTCCGCCTTGCGGATGAAATAGGCGCGGATTATATTGCGACAGGCCACTACGCACGCCTTGGAGAGTTTGAGGGCGAGCTTTTTCCGGAGCGTGCGCTCTTTGATGAAAAAGACCAGACCTACGCGCTCTGCCGCCTCAAACAGTGGCAGCTTCGCCGCGCACTTTTCCCGCTTGGGGATATACCCAAAACCGAGGTCCGCGAAATTGCGCGCTCACTCGGGCTTTCCGTTGCGGAAAAGAGCGACAGCCAGGACATCTGCTTTATTCCTGACGGCGACTATGCAAAATATATAGAAGACCGCTTCGGTCCTCAGCCAAGGGGGCGTTTCCGGGGACCTCACGGCGAAGACCTCGGTGAGCACAAGGGGCTTATCCACTATACGGTAGGTCAACGGCGCGGACTCGGCATTCCCTATTCAGAGCGCATATTCGTCTCCCGCCTCGACCGCGAAAAAAACGAGGTCATCCTCGGTCTTGAAGGCTCGCAGAGCAAATCAAAGGTTATTGCGCGTGACTTCTCTTTTATAAGTGAGAAACAGATGCCCGAAAGCTTTGCGGCATCTGCCAAAATACGATATAACCAAAAAGCATCGCCCGCTACCGTAACGCGCGACGGCGACCGCGTCATTGCAGAGTTTTCGAAACCGCAGCGCGGTGTCTCCCCCGGTCAGTCGCTTGTATTATATGACGGTGACCGCGTTATCGGCGGTGGCCTTATTGAATAAACTGAAACGAGGTGTAACGCTATGTTTGAAAATATGAAACGCGACCTTCGCGCAGCAAGAGAGCGCGACCCTGCCGCACGCTCAAATCTTGAAGTTTTTCTTCTCTATTCCGGCTTTCACGCAATTTGCAGGCATAGAGTCGCCCACTTTTATCACAGACATAACCTGCTCTTTCTTGCAAGACTAGTCTCGCAGTATAACAAGTTTTTAACCGGAGTTGAAATTCACCCCGCGGCAAAAATCGGTCCCGGCTTCTTTATTGACCACGGAACCGGCATTGTCATCGGTGAAACCACCGAAATCGGCGAAAACTGCACGATTTATCAGGGCGCAACACTCGGAGGCACAGGCAAGGATGTCGGCAAGCGCCACCCGACACTCGGCAACAACGTTATGGTCGGTGCGGGTGCAAAGGTACTCGGCCCGTTTACCGTTGGCGACAATTCAAAAATAGCTGCAAATGCCGTTGTTCTCGACACCGTGCCGCCTGACTCCACCGCCGTTGGTGTTCCTGCCCGCGTCGCGCGCAGAAACGGCGTCAAGCCCAAAACGGCAGACCTTGACCAGATACACATTCCCGACCCCATCGCGCAGGAGCTCTGTGCGCTCCGCATTGAGCTTTCGCGAATGAAGCAGGAGCTTGAACAAATTAAGGCAAGTGAAGAAAAATGACGGATTTTTATACTGAATCACCCGAAATGAGCGAATATGCACGACGGGAATACAGCGATGCACTTATAAACCTTTCACGCACGGGCTTCCCCGGATACCGTACACACGACGGCGCATCGGAGCTTGTCCGCAATTTCGGTGCCCCGCTCAATCTTATTGTGGATACTCCTCCGACAATTTCACAGGAATACATAGGATGCGACGGTCTGTGCGAAATAACGAGGCTCCGCATACAGGTTCTTCCCGAGCTTCCGTTTTACGGGCTTCTGTTTGTTCCGAAATTTTTTTCAGAAAAACTCCCTCTTGTTGTCGCTTCAAACGGACACCTCGGCACGCCAGAGCTTATGTACGGTATGCACGGAAAAAACGGATATTCAGACCTGACAAAGAGGATTCTCAGACACAATGTCGCAGTTTTTTCTCCGCAGTTTCTCCTCTGGAACTGTGGTCAGAGTCCCGCAAAACCGGTTTATGAAACTGCGTATGACAGAGCAGCGCTTGACCGTGAGCTCAAAAAGGTCTGTGGCGGCATAACCGCGGTTGAGGTCTTCTGTCTTCTCAGAAGTCTTGTTGCCCTTTCTTCAAATATGCGTTTTCTCGATATGGAGCGCGTTGCCGCTTGCGGTATGTCCTACGGCGCGTTTTTAACCCTCCGCGCAATGGCAGTTTCCGAAAAAATCAGATGCGGCTACTTTATGGCCTGCATTGCAGGAGGGCTTGACGAACGCTTCCCCGAATGGTTTTTAAAGGATAAAAACAAAACCCCGAGCGACGGCGAGCTTATGTCTATGTGTGCCCCGCGCCCTGTTTTTGCGGAGGTCGGCGCAAAGGACGATATTTTTGAGCTTTCCGATTCCACGCGTGAATGCGAAATTGCAAGAAATGCGTATCGAACTTGCAAAACGCAAGAAAACTTTCATTTTAACGTCTGGGACGGAGCCCATATCGTAAATCCGGCAGATGACGGCATAAGCTTTATGATAAATGCGATAAAATAAGACTTTTTTCCTTTTTTGTTTTTGTTTTATTTGCCTATTTTCGTTTTTTTTATTATATTCTATTGACATTTTTTTCAGAAGTGGTACAATTTATCAGGTAACAAAATTGCATTTTATTTTTATATATTGGAGGTTTTTTCTATGACTGCTTACATGCAGAGAGTCCTTGACGAGGTCAAGGCACGCAACAAGGGCGAGGACCTTTTCATCCAGACTGTTGAAGAGGTTTTTGCAAGCATTGAGCCCATCGTAGCACAGCACCCGGAATATGAAGAAGTTGGTCTTCTCGAACGTATGTGCGAGCCGGACCGCCAGATTTCTTTCCGCGTCACATGGGCAGACGACAACGGTAAAACCCACACAAACCGCGGCTACCGTGTTCAGTTCAACGGCGCAATCGGTCCGTACAAGGGCGGTCTCCGTTTCCACCCGTCCGTTACACTCGACACAATGAAGTTCCTCGGCTTTGAGCAGACCTTCAAAAACAGCCTTACAGGCCTTCCGATAGGCGGCGGTAAGGGTGGCTCTGACTTTGACCCGCGCGGCAAGTCCGATGCTGAAATTATGCGTTTCTGCCAGAGCTTTATGACAGAGCTCTACCGTCACATCGGTCCTGACGTTGACGTTCCCGCAGGCGACATCGGCGTTGGCGCACGCGAAGTAGGCTACCTCTACGGTCAGTACAAGCGCATCAAGGCTTGCTGGGAGAATGGCGTTCTCACAGGTAAGGGTCTCTCATACGGTGGCTCATATTTCCGCCCCGAAGCAACAGGCTTCGGCGCAGTTTACTATCTCGAAGAAGTTCTCAAACACTTCGGCGATAATATCAAGGGCAAGACAGTTGCAGTTTCCGGTTTCGGTAACGTTGCATGGGGTGTCTGCAAGAAGGTTGCAGAGCTCGGCGGCAAGGTTGTTACAATCTCCGGTCCTGACGGCTACTGCTACGACCCCGACGGCATCATCACAGACGAAAAGATTGACTATCTCCTCGAAATGCGTTCTTCCGGACGCGACCGCGCACAGGACTATGCAGATAAGTTCGGCTGCAAGTTCGTTCCGAAGGCAAAGGTATGGGGCGAGAAGGTCGACATCGCAATGCCGTGTGCATACCAGAACGAAATCGGCATGGTTGAAGCAGAGCAGATTGCAAAGAACGGCGTTGAGTATTACATAGAAGTTGCAAATATGCCGACAACAAACGAGGCTATTGCATACCTCAAAGAAAATGTAAAAATCGTTGCTCCGTCAAAAGCAGTTAATGCAGGCGGCGTTGCAACAAGCGCTCTTGAAATGGCACAGAACTCCATGCGCTACAACTGGGAGCCGGCAGAAGTTGACGCAAAACTCAAATCCATCATGCGCAACATCCACGACAACTCCGCCGCAGCAGCAGAGGAAGTCGGCCTCGGCTATGACCTCATCGCAGGTGCAAACATCGCAGGCTTTAAGAAGGTTGCAGAAGCAATGCTTGCAGAAGGCATCTTCTAAACAATTGATAAAACAAAAACCGTACACACCAAACGTGTGTACGGTTTTTTTATAAATAAACTCAATTTGTCGTCGAAACAACAGATGCGCCATCGGGAATGGCAATGATCTTCGGCTCTTCTTTTTCCACGAGACTTCTCGCTTTTGCAAAGGCATCGTGGATATCCGCCGCGGGAATCATGTTCAATTTTCCAACGATAGCATCGTCCATTTCAGAAACGCAGATTACCCTTGCCTTTTCAAGCACCCGCAAGAGCTCCTGTGATTGCAAATACCCTGCATCAATATCACCGTTTCCAAGTATGATGATAACACCGTTCTGCTTCACCGCGGCTTCTGCTGCAACCAGGCACATAACCGTCTGAGGCATATTCCGTCCGGGTAAAACCGCACCGCTTGTTGTAACTACAATTTCTGCCGGCGCAACTTTTGCCGCCTCTGTTCCGATCGAGGTGACATCAGTAATCTCCGTGAGAACTCCGCCAAGTTCGCCATTACGGAAGGTATATGGAATTTTTTCATTTCCATAGCAAAACTCCACTTCTGTTTTGCTTAGTTTTAGTGGAAACTGCTCGCCCTCAATAAAGTTGGGCGGGGCTTCATAAACAGTTTCATTTTCAGAGTAGCGCAACGGAAATCTGCTGGCAAACACTATGCCGCCATTTTTACCGATTATACATTCCAGATCACAAATATTTTTATTTGCAAAAACTTTTCCGTTTTCATAGCCGATGAATGCACTCTTATATTTCTTTGTTCCTTCGGTGATGTTCGGTGTGGTACGCAAAATATTCTCCGTATCGGTCAACGAAGAATCAACAACGGTGTAATCCGTCTCGTTACCATTCATTGCCATTACTCTGCCGTTGTCTTCGAATGGATGGCAATTACCGTCAATAACACTTGCCGCACCTGCAAGTCTTGTATGATAGATAATCCATCTGAGCTCATCAATTTTTTCCATAATCTCTTCCGCTATTTGCTCATTTTTCAGATCAAGACCTTTTTTAATGGAATAGCTTCCGTTATTATAGATAAAACAAATGCCGTTGCCGTGTCCTCCCAGCTGCTTTTCAAGATGATCAAAGAGATCAACAAGACCATGCGTCTCTTGCATATATCTGATTCCCGCATTATCCATCAGCGCCAGTCTACACATTGCGTTCATCCTCTTTTTATTGAATTATTCCTCCGCGGAACGCCTTAAATATAGCACCGCAAGGCAACAAAGTCAAGCAAAAAATTTTCTTCCTGATTAACAAAAATAAACAGACACCACCCGTTGGGTGGTGTCTGTTTATTGGCACTAATGGTTTGTTTTAATACAACCTAAAAAGCGGTGCATTTTTGAAAAAGATTAGTTCATAGTGAACTTTTCTATAAATGAAGCCTTGTTATGCGTTCAATATATTCTTAAATTTTTCTCGTGCTTCTTTAGGCTTCTTGCCATTAATT
>JAFYPW010000075.1 GCA_017559985.1 Oscillospiraceae bacterium
ACTGATTTTATAACAAACGTTATTTTTGAAAGCGGAGAGTTTGGAGTTCGGGAAAAATCAAAAATCGGCGCTTTGCTTCGTGAGGAAGATAAAGAAGTTTCTGTTGACAAGATAAAAAGACAAAAGTTTTTGTCCGTTGTCTTTTTGCCAATGAGTTATATGCGAGAAAAGTATGGGATTTTGCAAAAACTTCCATTTTTACTGCCCATTATGTGGTGCGTGAGACTTTTTGATGTTGTTTTTAACAAAAGAAAAACTTTAAAAAACTTTGTGCAAAGCCAAAGCGACACTTCAAAAGAGAAAATTGAGGCATATAGGAACGACCTTCGTTTTGTAGGTCTCAAAAAGGAGTAGTTTTATGAAAATACTCGTAACGGGGGTGAAGGGGTTTGTAGGTAAGAACCTTTGCGAAGCACTTAAGAATATTCGCGATGGTAAGGACAAGACGCACCCCGAGCTTTTAATTGAAGAGATTTTTGAATATGACATAGACACAGAGCCGACGCTTCTTGACGGATTCTGCCGTGATGCTGACTTTGTGTTTAACCTTGCAGGAGTAAACCGTCCGCAGAACGCGGAGGAGTTTATGCAGGGCAATTTCGGTTTTGCTTCAACGCTTCTTGATACGCTCAAAAGGTACGGCAACAAATGCCCCGTTATGATTTCGTCTTCCATACAGGCAACGTGCATCGGAAGATATGACAGCGACTACGGAAGAAGCAAGAAAGCAGGAGAGGAGCTTGTTTTTGAATATGGCAAAGAGACGGGAGCAAAGGTGCTTGTTTACCGTTTTCCGAACCTTTTCGGCAAGTGGTGCCGCCCGAACTACAATTCAGCGGTCGCGACATTCTGCAACAACATTGCAAACGATTTGCCGATCCAGGTCAATGACCGCGCAGTAAAGCTCGAGCTTCTCTACATTGACGACCTCGTCGATGAAATGCTTCTTGCGCTTGAGGGACGCGAGCATCACTGTACGTTTGACGGAATTGACACTGTGATTACGGATGACGGTGCCTACTGCGCCGCACCCATTACTCACAAGGTAACGCTTGGCGAGATAGTTGACCTGCTCTATTCGTTTGCAGAGCAACCGAAAACTCTCGTTATGCCCGAAATTCCGAACGGCAGTTTTGCAAAGAAGCTTTATTCTACATACCTTTCGTATCTTCCGAAAGAAAAAACATCGTTTCCGCTTAAGATGAACTGCGACGAGCGCGGTTCGTTTACGGAACTTTTAAAGACGGCAAACTGCGGACAAGTTTCGGTTAATATTTCAAAACCGGGCATTACAAAAGGTCAGCATTGGCATCATACAAAATGGGAATTCTTCATTGTTGTCAGCGGTAGCGGACTTATTCAGATGAGAAAAATCGGCTCGGATGAAGTGCTCGACTTTTATGTAAGCGGTGAGAAGATAGAGGCTGTGCATATGCTCCCCGGATGCACGCACAACATCATAAATCTCTCCGACAGCGAGGATCTTGTTACGGTTATGTGGGCGAATGAACAGTTTGACCCGAGCCACCCAGATACTTTTTTTGAGAAGGTGTAAAAATGGAAATCAGAACAGATTACAGCGATATAAAGTTTAATGATGACGGAAGGCTTAAGCTTCTCATTATCGTGGGCACGCGCCCTGAGATTATCCGTCTTGCGGCTGTTATCGACAAGTGCCGCAAGTATTTTGACTGCGTTCTTGCGCATACGGGTCAGAATTACGACTATAACTTGAACGGTGTTTTCTTCAAGGACTTAAAGCTTGAAAACCCCGAAGTTTACATGGATGCTGTTGGCGATGACCTCGGCGCAACCGTCGGAAACATCATCAACTGTTCATACAAGCTTATGAATCAGATTAAGCCGGATGCACTTCTCATCCTCGGTGACACCAACTCATGTCTCTCGGCGATTGCCGCAAAGCGCCTCCATATTCCGATTTTCCATATGGAAGCAGGAAACCGTTGCAAGGATGAGTGTCTCCCCGAAGAGACGAACAGAAGAATTGTTGACATCATTTCCGATGTTAACCTTGCATATTCAGAGCACGCGAGAAAATATCTCCACGAGTGCGGACTTCCGAAGGAGAGAACGTATGTTACGGGCTCACCCATGGCAGAGGTTTTGCATAACAACCTCGCGGAAATCGAGGCTTCGGATATCCATGCTCGCCTAGGTCTTGAGAAAGGCAAATACATCCTTCTCTCTGCTCACCGCGAAGAAAATATTGATACGGAAAAGAACTTCTTAAGCCTTTTCAACGCAATCAACGCGCTTGCGGAGAAGTACGACATGCCGATACTTTATTCTTGCCATCCGAGAAGCCGCAACCGCCTTGCGGCAAGCGGGTTTGAGCTTGATAAGCGTGTTATTCAGCATGAGCCGCTCGGATTCCACGATTACAACTGCCTGCAGATGAACGCGTTTGCCGTTGTTTCTGACAGCGGAACCCTTCCTGAGGAGAGCAGTTTCTTCACGAGCGTCGGACATCCGTTCCCTGCAATCTGCATAAGAACATCCACCGAGCGCCCCGAGGCGCTTGATAAGGGTTGTTTTATCCTTGCAGGTATTGATGAAAAGTCACTCCTCAACGCTGTTGCAACGGGCGTTGATATGGTCAAAAACGGCGAGAACGGAATCCCCGTTCCCGATTACGCGGATGAAAATGTCTCGACAAAGGTTGTAAAAATCATTCAGTCCTACACAGGTGTTGTAGATAAAATGGTCTGGAGAAAATACTGATAAAAAAGCCGCTGTGGCAGGGAGTTCCTGAACAGTGGCTTTTTTCGTATAAAAACGAGCAAAATAAGGGTCCGTTTTAATATTGCAAGGAATAAGCCGAGCGTGTATAATGTGCTTGTGATTGATAAAGGGGGAGAAAATATGAATTTTTTCATGTTTATAACGATTGGCACATTAAAGGCCTTGAGAAAAATAATTTCATAAACGAGGATTCGGGTTTTAAAATTCAGCACATTTTTTCAATGCCCGAGGAGCTTAAGTTCAACCGCATTGCAGCGAAGGGAGGAAAACTCCACTCGCTTATAAAAGAGAATAAATATCCGTTCTACGTTGACAGAATCGCAGGCGGATGCACGTATCACAAATACGACCTTGACCGCGAGCTTGTTCGCTATATTCAGATTTTAAAAGCAAAAACCTTCCGGAAATTTCCGGAAGGATTTTTGCTATTCGGTAATATCGGTCTCTTGCGCGATTGGGAACGAGGAAAATCCGAAAGGTGAGCTTGTGTTTGCAGAACGGAATTTTTTCGGGGAAACTCCAAGCGTGCTCTTGAAAAGCCGGTGGAAAAAGCTGGAGTTATTGTAGCCAATTTCTGATGCGATTTGCGAAATTGGGAGAGAGGTGTTCCGCAAAAGAAAACACGCCTGCGAAATTCTCTTTTCGTGAACAAGCTCAAGATACGTTTTCCCCGTGCGTTTGTGGATTTCGGTAGAGAGCGTCGTGATATTGTATCCGAGAGCGCGTGCAAGCTCTGAAAGAGAACCATCGACATAATTCTTCTCAATATACTGAAGCGTTTTGAAAATCAGTTCGTCGTGTGTTGACGAATGAGATAGTTTATACGAAAAGTTTACCAGATGAAGAAGCAGAAGGCCCATCGTGTATTCGTTGATATGTCGGCTGTCTGAAATGTTATTATAAAGCGACCAGATAAGAGTATCTACGATGTTCTGCACGGGGACAACATCGGAAACTTCAAAATGGAGATAGTCAACGTCGCTCTTCGAACTTCGGAGAGAGCGGATTATGAACTGACGGAGCGGTGTGATTTCGTTACCGAGAAACTGCAGAGGATTTTCAAAAAAACTGGGCAGAATTATGAAATTTACCGCAATATCACCCTCGCCTGCGGGGAGAATTTCCTGCACCGATTCCTGCGGGAGAAAAAGAAGTTCGCCGGCTTTCAGAACAAGCTGTTTTCCGTTTATTATATGCGTCGTCTCTCCTGCACACTGATAAACGACTTCGACGTAGTTGTGAGTATGTGGTGGACATCGCGAAAAGCGGGCGTGAGCGGTGAGGTCGATGAGTTTGCCCTCTTTGAGCAGTGTTTCAGAGCTCATAACTCTTTGACCGTCTTTTATTGAAAAAGAATTACCGCTGTTTTCACCGCCGGCAAGATAAAGTTTCTCTTCGTCGGTAACTTCAAGAAGTTTTCTTAAAATTTCTTGGTTCAAAACATACACCTTCTCTCTTTGGTATAAGTTTAAC
>JAFYPW010000076.1 GCA_017559985.1 Oscillospiraceae bacterium
AAATCGGTATAATGGTTGTCCCATCCGGGGTTGTGATCTGGTCGCCGATAATTGTGTTGACATCGACCATACTCCGGAGTTTTTCCATCGTCGTCTTCATAACGTCATTCAATGCATGCTCTGCCATTATAACAAATCCTTTCTTTTTTCTTTTAGATATTTAAAGATAAAATAACCCGCGATATAAATAAGTTGCCATAGGTTGAGATAAAGCTCACAGAAAAAATATACCTTAGTTTCCGTTTCTTCAAAATCAGCATTAACCGTTATATATTTTTTTTTGATTTTAAGATTGTTTTCAGCTATCGGAAAGATAAGACCAAAAGCAGAGGCGCATCCGCCATAAAGCATCGCTGTCCGAAACGAATCTCCCGAAGCTATCTTTATATCGGCAACAAGCTTTTTTATGCAGATCGTTTTCAACAGTTTTTGAAGTGTTTTCACAGCCGGGAAAACGACCTGCTTAAAACCTTCAAGCTTTCCGGGCTTTTTTGGTTCTTTTGTTGTTTCTGATTTTGGCTTTTTGCGTTTCGGCAGATTCACCTTAAAGAAAAGAAGCTTAAAAAAACACGAGAAACCGTTCTCGGAATATCGAACACTTACACCCAGAGGAACAAAGCCGAGCAACAGTATTATGGCAAAAATCAATAAGAAAAAACACATATCAGTTTTCCTTGTTTTCTTCCGGGATTTTTTCCTGCTCCATATCTGCAAAAGAAACCTGTCCGTCTTCTGTATCCGAAAACTCCGGCAGCTCAGGCAAATCGCTTAAACTTTCAAGACCAAAGACTCTCAAAAAGTCTTTTGTTGTTCTGTAAAGAATCGGCTTTCCCGGCACATCAAGTCTTCCGGATTCTTTTATAAGCCCCTTTTCGACAAGAGACGTTATTGAATACGAACAGTCAACACCTCTTACCTGCTCAACATACGCGCGTGTTGTGGGCTGACGGTACGCGATGACAGAAAGAACTTCCAAAAGCGACGGAGAGAGCCTTGGCGCACGCCTTGTTTCGAGAGCCTTTCTTATATATCCCGCGTGTTCCGGTGCAGAACACATCTGGTACGAATTTTCAAGCTTCACAATCCTGACACCACGCCTTTCAAAGTCGTAGTAATCACGAAGTTTAGTGATGATTTTTTCAAGACTTTCTTCGTCAATTTCAAGAATTTCAGAGAGCCTTGAAAGTTCAATCGGGTCTCCTGTGGCAAAAAGAATCGCTTCTATTGCCCTTTCAATTTCCGGTATCTGCATAGTTTTCCCCGTTTCCGTCAAGGCGAAGCGAAATACTCTCCGAATCGTCTGACACTGTAATTCTGTTCGTCTTGCAAAGCTCTAATACTGCAAGAAATGTAGCAACCAGCTCAGAGCGCGATTTGACTCCTTCAAACAAATCAAAAAACCGTGTCTTCTTTGAAGACAAAAGCTTTTTTAAAATGTATGATACCTTTTTACCGACGGAATAAACCTCTCTTCCGACAATTCCCGCAAAATTAGTTATTTTAGGCGGAATTTTCGTTTCCGCACGCTCCAGCATATTTAAAATCGCAAATCTCAAATCATGTCTGTCGTGGGAATATTTATAGGTTTTATCGGGCGAAATATTCTCCGCCTGCTTTGTATACATATCAAGGCCTTTTTCCGCTCTTGAATTAAGAGTTCCGCTCACTTCTTTAATTCTCTGATATTCAAGAAGCATTTCAACAAGACGTGCTCTCGGGTCTTCCTCGTCGTCAATATCGTCATACTTCGGCAACAGCATCTTTGATTTTATATAAAGGAGGTGCGCAGACATCGCAACAAACTCACAGGCAATTGAAAGGTTTTTTTCCTGCATTTCCGAAAGTGCCTGATTGTACTGTTCGAGAATCTCGACAATCGGTATGTCGTAAATATTTATTTTGTTTTTTGAAATCAGATGAAGCAACAAGTCCAGCGGACCGTCAAACACTTCAAGATGATAAGTAATCTCTGACATTGAACATCTTTCCTATCCGAACAAAATTGAATATATCACGGTTTCTATTCCCGAAAAAACAAGCATACGCACATTGTTGAGAAACACCGAAAAAAACGGCAGATTTATAAGTATTAAAAGTATCAACATACCATATCTTTCGTATTTCAAAATAAACCCGTAAGCTGAAGGCGGCAAAAGTGAAAACAGAATTTTCGAACCATCGAGCGGTGGTATCGGTAAAAAATTAAAAACAGCAAGGCCTACGTTGAAAACAGAAAAATAAAGAAAAAATTCTATTAAAACCATAATCAGATACGGAAGTGTTCCGTTTTCAACCGAAACCCGAGACAGAGCAACACCGGCAAACAGCGAGACAAATGCCATAATTATATTTGAAAGAGGCCCGGCAAGGGAAACAAGAATCATTCCGAGTTTTTTGTCTTTAAAAAAATATGGGTTTACGGGAACGGGCTTTGCCCAACCGAAACCAAAGAAAATCATACAAATCAAACCCAGAACATCAAGATGTTTTGCCGGGTTTAAAGAAAGCCTGCCCTTTGCTTTTGCGGTATTGTCTCCAAGAAGAGATGCTACATATCCGTGTGAAAATTCGTGAAAAATTATCGCAAGCAAAGCCGCAGGGATTGCCAGCCAGTTAAAACCGGAAAAGAGAAGCAAAATCCGTCTGATGATTCCCATGCTTTCTCCCTCCAAAAACAGCTAAATTTTTACACAGATATTATAACAGAAACTTTATAAAAAGACAAGCAATATTCCTTGTCTTCTATACAGAAAATATATATTTTTTTGTCAATTTTTCTTGAAATTTCTGATTTAAAGAGTTATAATATTTATGTAGTTTTAGTTGTGGGAGTGATCTGCTTGTACACTGTCGGTAATAAAATAGTGCATCCTTTGCACGGCGCAGGAACAATTGATAATATCATCACGCAAACAATCGACGGAACCTCCCGTGAATATTATGTTGTCAAGCTTCACACAAACAATATGACCATTATGGTGCCGGTTGCCACGAGCAAGGAAATCGGTATCCGTGATGTTATTTCCTCCGAAGAGGCAGATAAGCTCCTTTCCCTGTTTTCAACCATCGAGACAGACGATGTCCAGAACTGGAACCGTCGCTACCGCGATAATGCAACAAAAATCAAGAGCGGTGATCTCAACGAGGTTGTTCGCGTTATAAAGTCTCTTTCCATAAGAGATATAAAATCCGGCCTTTCTACCGGAGAAAGAAAAATGCTCCACTCCGCGCGTCAGATTCTGGTCTCTGAACTTATTCTTGCCAAAGGCACAACAAAACAGGATATAGAGAACCTGCTTGATGTTGCTTTGTCCGGGGTTATCAAAGAGCAAAAGTAGTTTGCTTTATACATTTCTTTGTGTTACAATAAAGCTGTCCGACAAATTCGGATAGCTTTTTTCTTTTGAGGTGTTGGTATGTTTTTAAAACAGAAAAAAGAAGCAGAAAAAAGAAAAACCTGCGTCGCTATCGTTCCTGCTGCCGGTTCTTCGACGAGAATGAAGCAGTGCGGAGACAAGCTCTTTTTGTCCGTTTGCGACACCCCCATAATAACTTTGACTCTTTCATCTCTTCAAAATTCACCCTATATCGACGAAATCATAATACCAACCCGTGAAGATCTGGTTGACGAAATAAAAAAGCTGTGTGAAGCTATTTCACTTGACAAGGTTAAGTCTGTTGTTTCGGGCGGAAAAACGCGTTCAGAATCAGTTTTGAATGGAATAATTGAGGCAGGCAATCGCTTTGACCTTGTTGCAATCCACGATGCCGCACGCCCCTTTATTTCACAAAAGATAATTGCAGACACAATACTTGCCGCGGCAAAATACAACGCCGCAGCTCCTGCTGTTCCACTTAAAGACACCGTAAAAGAGGCTGAAAGCCGTCTTATAAAACGCACTGTTCCGCGTGATTCAATTGTTGCCATTCAGACTCCCCAGGTTTTTGATGCAACACTTATTGCCGGTGCGCTGAAAAAAGCAGTTGATGAAAACTCCCCCATCACAGATGACTGTTCTGCCGTTGAGCAGATAGGAATGAGAGTTTTCCTCACCGATGGCGACTATTTCAACATAAAGATAACAACACCGGAAGATCTGATATTTGCAGAGGCAATATTTAAAAACAGAAATGAGGCGACATTATGAGAATTGGTCACGGATACGATGTCCACAAACTCACCGAAAACAGAAAGCTTATAATAGGCGGAGTTGATATTCCCTTTGAAAAAGGACTGCTTGGTCACAGTGATGCAGATGTTCTCCTCCACGCTATTTCGGATGCCCTGCTGGGTGCCGCAGCTCTCGGCGATATAGGAAAACACTTTCCGCCTGATGATGATGCTTTTTTAAACGCAGACAGCTTAAAGCTTTTGGAGAGCGTAAATACTTTGCTTTCAGAAAACGGCTTTTCCGTTGAAAACGTTGATTCAACCGTTATAGCCCAGCGTCCGAAACTCCTTCCTTTCATTGACAGGATGCGCGAAAACATTGCAAACGCTCTGAATATAGATATTTCCTGTGTGAGTGTCAAAGCAACAACGGAAGAAAAGCTCGGCTTCACCGGCGCCGGAGAAGGCATTTCGGCACACGCAGTTGCACTTATTAAATAATTAAATTGCAAGTCCCAAAAAATGCAGGACTTGCAATTTTTTTTGCTTTTTGAAGTATTCTTTTAACATCAAAAAGTGAGGTGCGATACCTAATGATTATTCTTTCTGCAATCGTCGGAATTCTTGCAAACTGCATCTGTTTCATATTAAGCCTTTCCTCCGGTTCTTTCCCGAAGCCGCTTTCCGCGAAGGAAGAGCTTGAATATCTTGAAAAATTTGCCGACGGAGACGAAAATGCTCGAAACATACTTATTGAGCGGAATTTAAGACTGGTTGCTCATATAATCAAAAAATATTACACATCTCCCCAGGAACAGGAAGACCTTATTTCAATAGGCACAATAGGTCTCATCAAAGCAATAAACACATATAAACCCAACAAAGGAACGAGACTTGCGACCTATGCCGCAAGATGCATTGAAAATGAGATTCTTATGTATTTCAGGGCCACAAAAAAGAATGGTGCGGAAGTATCTCTCTCCGATTCGCTCGATACGGATTCCGACGGAAACTCCCTTGCACTGATGGATGTTATAAGTACGGAAGATATCCGTCTTGAAAGAATTGAGTCGCTCGACACAGAAGAAAACCTTTACCGGCTTGTAAACAAATGCTTAGAGCCGAGAGAGCGCGAAATAATAATTTTAAGATACGGCCTTTATGACTGCATCCCCAAAACCCAGCACGAGATCGCCCAGAAGTGCAATATATCACGCTCATATGTAAGCAGAATAGAAAAACGCGCGCTTGAAAAATTGCGCGCGTCTTTTGGCGACATAAAAAAGTGATGACTATTTTCCCGAGAACTCGCAGCCACAGTATTCCTGTCTGTAAATGCCATATTCCTTTGACAGAACAACTGAGCGTTTATATCCTTCCCTTTTTTTAAAATCCGCAGGAAGGTATTCGACTCCGTGCTCCAAACCGAGTTTTTCACCCAGCCCGTTTAAAAGCTCTGCGTTTTTGTGAGGGCTGACCGAAAGCGTTGTGGCGAAGCAGTCAAAGTTAAGCTTTTTTGCTGTCCGGACTGTTTTTTCAAGTCTAAGTTCAAAACATCTTGTGCATCTGCTTCCGCCCTCCGGTTCTTGCTCAAAGCCGGGTATTACAGAGATAAATTCATTATAATCATACGGAAATTCAATTATTTTTACCGAATCTTCAAGATTCATTTTCAAAAGCACCTCGCGTTGCGCCGAAAGCCGCTTTATATATTCTTTCTCGGGAAAAATATTGGGATTGTAGAATAATATGCTGACGTCAAAATGTTTCGTCAGATATTCAAGAACATATGTGCTGCACGGGCCGCAGCAACTGTGCAATAACAAAGACGGGCGACGTCCGCCTTTTGTAAGTTCTTCTGTTTTTTTCTCACACAAAAGCTGATAGTTGATTTTCATAGTCTTGTTCCTTGTATTTACACACCAAAGTATGTTATTATATACTCAATGATAACGAAATTCGGAGGTTTTGTCAATGAAGATAGTCGGTATTGACTATGGCGATAAGCGCATAGGTGTATCATTTTCAGATATAAGCGGAACCCTTGCGGGAGAAAGCTTTACCATAAATGTTGAAAACCCGGAAGCTGCTCTGTTTCGTCTTCGTGATGAGATTCTCGCCCGCAAGGCGGAAGAAATCGTTCTTGGCTATCCGAAGCATATGAACGCAGACATCGGTGATCGCGCAAAAAAGAGTGAAGCCGTTGCCGAATTTTTAAAAAAAGAAACAAACCTCCCTGTCATTTTATGGGACGAGCGGTGCACAACCGTTGATGCACACAGAATCCTTTCAGAAACCGGACATCACGGAAAAAAGCGCCGCGCAAAGGTTGACACCGTTGCAGCAGCGCTCATATTGCAGAACTATCTTGATTTCAGAGCAATCTCGGGTCGTTAATCCCGTGATTGCTCATTTTTATCCTCATTTTCCGCTGTTGTACTGTTCTCCAGAAGCCCGTGCATAAAGCCGCCAAGTTTTGATGAGCAAATATCGCCCGCAATCAATTTATCTTTGTAAATAATTATGTTTGCAATCACATTCTCCTCCTTTGAGGGATGGTTTGTAACCCTGTATGTATATCGCATAACCCTTTTTCCGGAATATTTTTCAAGGTCAAGCCCCTGTTTCTTCTGAATCTCATTATACTCACTGTATACACCGTCAAACTTTTCCGGAATTCTCACTTCCATAAATTCAAGAGGCTCTTTATCGACTGTCCAGCCATACCCCTCAATGAGAGAAACACGGTCATCGTTGCTCTTGAGGCTCATTTCTTCCTTTTCCATAACCTGCTCATCCGAAGATGCGAAACTCTCCTTGTTTTCTATATCGCGAGAGATTGCAAAGCACGAGCAAACAATCAACGAAAGAGCTAAAACTCCACCTAAAACTTTTTTCCGTGTGACCTTTGTTGTAAACACTATCATAATTATTTCTCCTTCCAGAATTCATACTAAATCTTATTATGAATTTTTTGTAAATATGACTGCTTAAAAAGCCTTGAATTCATTGACCTTTTCCCTTTTTTATGGTATGATAAAATATCACAACTGTATGCAAAGGAATTATGTTTTTATGTGGATTGCAAAAAACTTTTCTGATTACAATGTCATAGACTGCGGAGACGGCGAAAAGCTCGAACGCTGGGGTGACTATTACCTTGTCAGACCTGAACCGCAGGCAATATGGTCATCACCGCGAACAAACCCTCACTGGAAGAACTACGATGCACTCTATTCCCGTTCTTCTTCCGGCGGCGGAAGCTGGACAAACAGAACACTTCCCGCCTCCTGGCAGATTTCATACAGAGACCTTAAATTTAATTTAAAGCCGATGAATTTCAAGCATACCGGCATATTTCCCGAGCAGGCATCAAACTGGGATTTCATTATGGATATGGTCTCGAAAGCAGGTCGGCCAGTCAATGTTCTCAACCTTTTCGCTTATACAGGTGCAGCAACAATCGCAGCTGCAAAAGCGGGAGCATCCGTCTGCCATGTTGATGCTGCAAAAGGTATGGTAGCGTGGGCGCGTGAAAACGCAGCCTCTTCGGGTCTGTCCAATGCTCCAATCCGTTGGATTGTTGATGACTGCGCAAAATTTGTAGAGCGCGAAATCAGACGCGGAAGAAAATACGATGCCATAATTATGGACCCTCCCTCTTACGGAAGAGGTCCTACGGGCGAAATCTGGAAGCTTGAAAACAACCTTTTTGACTTTGTGAAGCTTTGTTCGGGTGTCCTTTCGGATGAGCCGCTTTTCGTGCTTATAAGCTCATACACGACAGGTATCGCGCCTTCTGTCTGCAAATATATTTCCGATATGATTTTCAAAAAACGCTATGGCGGCGAAAGCGAATGTGATGAACTGGGACTCCCTGTTTTGGAAACCGGACTTTTCCTTCCTGCCGGAAGCGCCATGAGATGGCATATGTTATAATTTCAGGAGTTTTGAAATGGCAGATATTATTAAATCAGATAAACTGACATTTAAATACAACATTAACAGCGACACGCCTAAAACAGCTCTTTCCGAGGTTGACATATCAGTTTCTTCAGGTGAATATCTGGTCATCCTCGGCCACAACGGCTCGGGAAAATCATCTCTTGCAAAGCATTTTAATGCTGTCTTGCTTCCGTGTGGCGGCAAGGTCTATGTCGACGGTATGGACACATCAGACGAACAGCTTCTTTACGAAATAAGAAGAACCTGCGGAATGGTTTTTCAGAACCCGGACAACCAGATAGTTGCGACAATCACGGAAGAGGATGTTGCTTTTGGCCCCGAAAATCTGGGACTTTCGCGCAAAGAGATAAGAAGCCGGGTTGACGATGCACTCAAAACGGTGGGTATGTATGAATACCGTGAGCACGCACCACACCTTCTTTCAGGCGGTCAGAAGCAACGAATAGCAGTTGCAGGAATAATCGCAATGCGTCCACGTTGCATAGTTCTCGACGAACCCACATCAATGCTCGACCCTGCCGGTCGACGTGATATTCTCAATATTATTTCAGACCTCAACAAAAATCACGGCATAACAATTATTCTCATAACCCACCATATGTACGAGGCGGTAAATGCCGACCGCGTGATCGTAATGGATCAGGGCAAGATGGTAATGGAAGGAACGCCGAAAGAGATTTTTGTTCAGGTTGAAAAGCTCAACTCTCTCGGACTCACGGTTCCGCAGACGGTTGAACTGCTCTACAATCTCAATCAAAGCGGGTTCAATCTGCCTCTCGACAGTATAACGCTTGATGAATGTGTTGATACTCTTGCATCACAGTTTTGCAAATAACTTTGAGGAGTTTTAGAAATTGAACGCAATAATGAGCATTCGCGGACTTTCGCATATATACAGCCCAAAAACACCTTTTGAATGTTCCGCAATCGACAACATAAACCTCGACATCCATGCCGGTGAAACACTCGGCATTATTGGTCATACAGGTTCCGGAAAATCCACATTGATTTCACATCTCAACGGACTTATAAAACCCTCCTCCGGCTCGATTTTGTACGAAGGTGAAGATATTTTCAAATCAAAAGAATTCACACATAACATCCGTTTCAAAGTCGGTCTTGTTCTGCAATATCCTGAATATCAGCTTTTCGAGGAAACGGTATATAAAGACATCGCTTTCGGTCCGCAGAATATGGGTCTTTCCGGGGAAGAAATCAAAACGCGTGTTTTGGAAGCCTGTGACTTTGCAGGAATTGACAAAACACTTCTCCCCCTTTCACCGTTTGAGCTTTCAGGCGGTCAGAAGCGACGTGTTGCAATAGCGGGTGTAATCGCAATGCGCCCCCGCGTTCTTATTCTTGACGAACCCACAGCAGGTCTTGACCCCATCGGAAGATATGACCTCTTAAAGCATATAAAAGCATACAGAGATGCAACCGGAGCAGCAATCGTTATTGTTTCCCACAGTATGGAGGATATTGCCGCAATCGCCGACAAGCTTCTTGTTATGAACAACGGCACCGTTTACCTTTACGGAACTCCGGGCGAAGTCTTTTCGCATTCAGAAAAACTCCTTGCCGCAGGACTTGACCTTCCGCAAATAACACACATTTTCAACAAGTTAAAGGAACGTGGCATAAATCTGCCTTCTTCCGTTTATACGGTACAACAGGCAGTTGAAATCCTCAAGAATCTGGGAGGTGGAACAAATGATTAAAGATGTTTCTCTTGGTCAGTTTTTTCCCGGAAACAGTATTGTCCACCGTCTTGATCCACGCGTAAAGCTTGTTCTCACCATTGTTTTCATAATCGCTCTTTTTATGTGCCGCGGTCCTGTTCCCTACGCCATAATGGCAGCATTTCTTTTCACCGTGATTCTTCTGACAAAAATCAGCTTCGTTCTCATTTTCAGAAGCATCAAACCTATTCTTATTCTGCTCATTTTTACCGCTGTTCTTAATATTTTTTATGCAACCGGCGGAAGTGAACTTTTAAGACTCGGCTCTGTTGTTATTACAACCGGCGGAATATATACTGCTTTCTTTATGGTTTTCCGAATAATTCTTCTTGTTGTTGCAACATTTGTAATGCTGACATACACAACTTCTCCAATTATGCTTACCGATGGTCTGGAATCACTTTTATCACCACTGAAAAAAGTAAAATTCCCCGTCCATGAGCTTTCTATGATGATGTCTATTGCGCTCCGATTCATTCCAACTCTCATAGAAGAAACAGAAAAAATTATGTCTGCACAAAAATCACGTGGTGCAGATTTTGAAACAGGCAGCATTTTCCGTCGCGCAAAAGCCCTCATTCCCGTGCTGATCCCATTATTCATAAACGCCTTTAAAAGAGCAGAAGACCTGGCACTTGCAATGGAGTGTCGCTGCTATCACGGTGGCGAGGGACGTGTAAGGATGCGCATTTTAAAGCTTTGCCCACTTGACTACATCAGCATTATCGTATCTCTTTCGGTTTTTATTCTCGCTGTCATTCTCTCACAAATTTTAACTTTTGGTGTATTGATATGAAAAGAACCATTGCTCTTGTTTTGTCATATGACGGAAACAATTATCACGGTTGGCAGACACAGGAAAACGCGCAAAGCGTTCAGAGCACGCTTCTCAGTGCCGTCTCCTCCCTTTTTGGCGAGGATGTCAAGGTGACCGGTTGCGGAAGAACAGACACGGGAGTCCACGCCAGAAAATATGTGGCCACTGTTTTAACAAATTCGCAAATCCCTTGTGAACGCATACCTTTTGCTCTCAACTCATTGCTTCCGTATGACATTTCAGTTAAAAATGCGACGGATGTCCCGGAAAACTTTCACCCGGTTCATTCGTGCATCGAAAAAGAATACACCTACTACATCTACACCGATAAAATCCGTGACCCGTTTTTTGAAAAACGCGTCCTTCATTACCGTTATCCGCTTGATGTTGAGCTTATGAAAAAAGCTGCACTCCACTTTGTAGGAACTCACGATTTCTCATCAATGCGAAGTCTTGGCACACCTGTAAAGTCGACTGTGCGAACCGTATTCAAGTGCGACATTGGCCGGACGGATAATATTATTTCTGTCACAATTTCAGCAAATGGTTTTTTATATAATATGGCACGAACGATAGTCGGCACGCTTCTTGATGTCGGCACTCATAAAATACCCCCGGATGAGATAGTTGAGATTCTCAGAAGCTGTGACCGCACAAAAGCAGGAGCAACTGCACCTGCTCACGGATTGTATATGACAAACGTCATTTACCCGCCCGAGTTCGGATTATAATTTTTTCAGGAGGACGACCCCGATGGCCGCAAAAAAAACACGCAAAAAACGCCTCTCCGGCCGTTTTGCAATATTTTTCACAATTCTCCTTATTGTATGCACGGTACTTTTTCTCAATAACAGAGTGACCTCCGGTTCACTCCGCCGCCTTGCTTATCTGATTTTCAGCGGTGTCCGTGCTGATGCTACAGAAACTACCGTTAACTTTGACGAAAACGATTACAACCGTTTCTTTGTTCACTCAGGAAATCTTTGTGTTCTTTCTCCCGAAAAACTTTCTGTTTATAAAATTTCCGGCAACACGTCCTTCTCTTCGCCAATTCTTTTGAGAAATCCGGCTGTAACCTCAGGATCCTCCCGTTTTCTGGCTTATGACCTTGGCGGACTTAATTACTATGTCTTTACAAAAGATAAGCTGCTCACAAGCGGAACAAGTTCCACAAAAATAATTTCTGCGAATATGAACAAATCAGGAAACTTCGCCATCGTCACAGACGGCGATAACTCAAAAAATCTCGTAACTGTTTATAACACCTCGTTTGAACCGATATTCAAATTTCACTCAACCGAGAAACACGTTTTTGACGCAGCAGTCTCTCCATCCGGAAAGACTCTGGCCGTCATTACATACGGTGCTTCAGAAGGTCAGTTTGAGAGCGCACTTGCTCTTTGCAAGACGGATTCCGACGGGTTCTTCTCTACATTTTCACTCGGTAATTCAACTCCGCTCAAACTATCGTTTCTGAGTGAAAGCCGTGTTTTACTTGTTTGCGACAACAAAACACTTTTATTCTCAAATGACGGTTCTCTGCTTTCTGAAATATCACACAAAGGTCTTCCCGTAAAATCCCTTTCTTCCATCACGGAAAAACATATCGCAATTTTACTGGACAATTATCAGAACGGCGGCAATTCAAAAGTTCTCCTTTTGCGCAACAACGGAGATCTTATAGGCGAGCTTGATTTTGACGAGGATATTTTCTCCGTGTCAACGGCCGGAAATTATATTTCTCTTCAGTTCTCCAACCGTTGCACCGTCTATAAAAACGACCTTACCGTCGTTTCAGAGTTTGAAATCCCCACTTCTGTCTCTCGTTGTATTGTAAGCAAAGACGGCTCTGTCTTATCAATAAGTAATAATTCAGCTACACTCTTTGTAAAATAAATCGGAGGTGGCAACACTATGAAGTTACCCATACACATCATCGCTGACATAATCACCGTTCTTGTTTTGCTGATTTTCATCTTCCGCGGAAGGCAACGCGGTCTTGTGAAAACGCTTGCAGGTATAATCTCTCTTGTTCTCGCCTTTTCACTTGCAGGGACTCTTGCAACCTCTACAACTCCTTATATTTCGGAAAACTACGTTTCTCCGTATATTGATTCCCAGATAACCGAAAAAACGGAAACGACATATGAAACACAAAACGAATCCTTTTATGATATCAAAGAGATTTTCGTCAATATGGGAATCCCGGAAAATCTTGTTTCAGATGCCTTTACGGATATCTCAAAAAGTCTCTCGATGAGTTTTCAGGAACCGTTAAAACTTTTGACAAACAGTATTTCATACAAACTGACATTTGCAGTCTTGTTTATAATATACTTCATACTTTTAAGGCTTTTGCTCTCCCTCCTTTTCAAGCTGCTGAATCTCGCTTCAAAACTTCCGGTTATTAACTTTATAAACAAAAGCCTCGGCCTGATTTCCGGCGCGATTTTGGGGTATCTTATTGTTGTATTCCTTTCATTTATTTTGGTGAAATTCGGACTGTTTCTTACGGAAAGCGTCGTTAGCGAAACCATAATCCTGAAACATTTAATAGCTTTTTCTCCAATATCGTTGTTTTAACACTTTCACCGTTCAAAATTTTACGTCAGGAAGTTTTAAATATGAATTTACCTAATCTTCTATCACTTTTCAGAATGTGTCTTGTTCCTGTTTTTATTGCAGTTTTCTTTTCAAACACAGAACACGCACACGTTTACGCAGCTATCATATATGCTGTTGCCGGGATAACGGATGTTCTCGACGGAATAATTGCAAGAAAATTCAATCTCATAACAAAACTCGGCAAAATCCTCGACCCTCTGGCTGATAAAATGATGACTATTACAGTTTTCGTCTGCATCACTTTTGTAGGACTTATCCCCTGGTGGAGCATAGCTCTCATTTTTGCAAAGGACGTTCTTCTTGTTCTTGGCGGAGTAAAGCTTTACCGCGAGATGTCTGCCGTTTTCCAATCGAACATTCTCGGAAAGCTCGCAACTGTTTTTCTGGTTATCGGCGGCGTCCTCATTCTTTTGTTTGAAACACTCATTCCTCCGCTCATCAAAACAGCATTTGCGTATATGGCTGTTTTAATCTCTTTCTGCGCTTTTTTCAGCTATCTTTATCAATACTGTACTTACAGAAAGAAAAGAAAGAGCGACGAAACTTTATCTTAACACTACAAAAAGGAAAGGTATTTTGATATGCAACCAACTTTATGCAGCAGATGCAAAAAAAATATTGCCGTTATTTTTATTACAAAAATGGAAGGCGAAAACTCCGTAAGTGAAGGCATCTGCTTAAAATGTGCAAAAGAACTTGGCATAAAGCCCGTTGATGATTTTATTAAAAAAATGGGTATAAGCGATGAAGAGCTTGAATCAATGTCAACGGAAATGATGGGGATGCTCGGTGATTTATCCGGTGCAGACCTCTCCGAAATTGCGGATGCCGATAACACAGACGATGACAATGATGGGAAAACTGCAACTTTTCCTTTCCTCAACAAACTCTTTGGTGCTGCACAGCCTCCGCAGCAAAGCGAGGACAATTCCGGTGCTCCGAACACACCGAAAAACAACGAGAAAAAACCGAACAAATATAAATTCCTCGACAATTTCTGCATTTCTCTTACCAACAGAGCAAAAGAAGGAAAACTTGACCGAATCGTCGGCAGAGAAACAGAAATCGAACGTGTTATTCAGATTCTGAACCGCCGCCAGAAAAACAACCCGTGTCTTATCGGCGAACCCGGTGTCGGAAAAACAGCAATTGCAGAGGGTCTTGCAGTCAGGACGGTCGAAGGCAATGTCCCTTCAAAACTCATAGACAAAGAGATATATCTTCTTGACCTCACTTCCCTGGTTGCCGGAACACAGTTCCGCGGTCAGTTTGAAAGCAGAATGAAAGGTCTTATTGACGATATAAAGAAAAAAGGCAACGTGATCCTCGTCATTGACGAAGTGCACAACCTTGTCGGTGCAGGAGATGCAGAAGGGTCAATGAACGCTGCAAACATCTTAAAACCTGCCCTCTCCCGTGGCGAGATCCAGGTTATCGGTGCAACCACCTTTTCCGAATACAGAAAACACATCGAAAAGGACAGCGCTCTTGAACGACGTTTCCAGACCGTTATAGTAAACGAACCCTCAATTGACGAAACAGTCGAAATAATACGCGGAATTTCGCATTACTACGAAAACTTCCACGGTGTGCGGATTTCCGATAAAATCGCACGTCTTGCCGTAATACTTTCCGAGCGATACATCACAGACCGCTTTCTCCCGGATAAGGCAATCGACCTCATTGACGAAGCCTGTTCAGACCTCAATTTAAAAAGTGCGGTCATTACCGAGATTGCTGATGTAAAAAAGCGTCTTGCGGCAATTGAAGCCGAGCGGGACACTCTTGCTCCGGACACTTCCAATGAAGCTTTTGAGCACCTTGCGTTGCTCAAAAGCGACGAGTGTAAATTACTCGAACGCCTCGAAGCTCTTAACCGCGAACCGGTTCCGGAGCTTTCAGAAGAACACCTTGCAAGAGTTATAGAGCTTTGGACAAAAATCCCCGCTTCCGCCATCCAGGAAACAGAGTTCAAAAAGCTTTCAGAGCTTGATGTCCGCCTCAAAAAAAGAATCATCGGGCAGGACAAAGCTGTTGATGCGGTTGTTTCTGCAATAAAACGAAACCGTGTCGGAATTTCCCCAAAGCGGAAGCCGGTCTCCTTCCTGTTTACCGGCTCTACCGGTGTCGGAAAAACCGAGCTTGTAAAGTGCCTTGCATCCGACCTCTTCAATTCCCCGGAATCTTTGATACGGCTTGATATGTCCGAATTTATGGAGAAACATGCCGTCTCAAAGCTTATCGGCGCACCTCCCGGATATGTTGGTTACGATGAGGCCGGGCAGCTTACAGAAAAAATCAGAAGAAAGCCTTACTCCGTTGTCCTCTTTGATGAAATTGAAAAATCACATCCTGATGTGTTGAATATACTTCTCCAGATTCTTGACGACGGAAAAATCACCGATTCACAGGGTCGTGAAATCAATTTTGAAAACGCCGTTATTGTTATGACCTCAAATGCAGGCAGCAACTTAAAAGGCGGCACTGCCGGCTTTAACCAGTCAACATCGGAACAGAACTCCGAGCGCACTTTGAAGGCTCTTTCAGATTTCCTTCGTCCGGAATTCATAAACCGTATTGATGAAATTATTCCGTTTAATGCTCTCACAAAAGAGAACTTCAACGAAATAGCTAAAATAATGCTCGGCGATCTGGCTGCTTCCCTTTCAGAAAAGCTTATTTCGTTCACGTATGATGACTCTTTGCTGGAATATCTTGCAGAAAAATCGTTCTCTGTAAAATATGGCGCAAGAAATTTAAGAAGAACAATACAGAAAGAGCTCGAAGATCCCATAGCAAATCTTTTAATCGAGAACTATGAACAATCTGTACGAAACATTCATATTTCTTCGGGCGATAAAATCGATATCAAATTCAATTAGAAACGGAAAACAAGCGATGAACATTCAGATTTACGGCTCAAAAAGCTGTTTTGACACAAAAAAAGCGGAACGCTATTTCAAAGAACGCAGAATAAAGTTCCAGGCAATTGACCTCCCGAGATTTGGCCTCTCCCCAAAAGAATTCGAGCTTGTGAAGTCAAAAGCAGGTCTTGATGCAATGATCAACACTAAGGCAAAGAATTACAGTTCCAGCTTCATTGCATATCTTGCAGATGACACCGCAAAGGCTGAAAAGCTTATGGACGACCCGAGCCTTATCACAACCCCGATTGTACGTAACGGCCGGGAAATCACAATCGGTTTTTGTCCGGATGTCTGGAAAAACTGGGAATAATTAAAAATCGCTATCCTGCCCTATGCAGGATAGCGAAAAACTATTAAAGGATTGAATATATTTACATATGAAAGTCAGTTGCTTTGTTTTTGATCTTGACGGAACCCTCCTTAACTCCGAAAATAAGATTTCAGATATTGACAAGGAAACTTTAAGAGAAATCAGCAAGCTTGGCATAAAGGTTGTTATTGCTACCGGGCGCTCGGATTTGCAAATTAAAGAATATGTGCATAGCCTTGGTATTTCTGCCCCCATTATCACTTGCAACGGAGGTCAGATAAAAAACCTCGTTTCCGGGGAAATTATTTACAGAAAGCTTCTCCGTTCCTGCGATGTGAAAGACATAATTGATTATGCAATACAACAAGGCATTGATTATCTTTTCTATACTCCCGACTATGTTTATCACTCATCTCAAAGCGAGCGAATTAAGCTGTTTATGAACTACAACAAAACAGCTCCCGAAAAATTTCGTGTACCCATACGCCCCGCCTGCGACTACCCAGAAAAAGAGGCATACGAAAATGTTTTGAAAGTGCTGATTATCGGCAACGAGGCAACTATCCCGCTACTTGAAAATAAGTTCAACAAAGACAACACTCTGACGATTGTTTCCTCAGGACAAAACCTTATTGACATTATGCCGGAGAATACCACAAAGGGAAATGCAGTCTCAGAACTTGCTAAATATCTTAACATTCCGATTTCAGAGGTTGTTGCTTTCGGTGACAGCCCGAATGATGAAGCGATGCTCTGTGCCGCAGGTTTTTCTGTTGCTATGGGAAATGCAACAGACTCAATCAAAAATATATGCGATTACGTTACAAAGTCAAATGATGATTTCGGAATAACTTATGCCGTGAATCATATACTCAACGAAATATAAAAAACGAGACAAGGTTTTACCTTGTCTCGTTTAGTTTTAATTAAAAGAATTTTCTGATAGTATCAGAAGCATCTGCCTGATCTGCGCTGATGGTGATTACAAAATCGATTCCGTGCTCTGCGCCGAAAGAATCCGCCCAAAGAAGGAATTCATCTGTCTGCTTCGGGAAATCGCTCTTTGAAACCTTATAAAGACTGTCGATAAATATCTTTGAAAGGTCATAGTTGCCGGAATGCATACCGCAGATGAACGCTTTGAGGTGTTCATAGCTTTCGATAAAATACTCAGAAACGTCTACCAAACGGGCTTTATGGTTTATATCGTATGTAAGCTTCGTGCCGCGTTCAATGCAAGCAACCGTCAAATCTTCGGCAACTGCCTTATTTGTAAGGTCAATAATCTGCTTTGT
>JAFYPW010000077.1 GCA_017559985.1 Oscillospiraceae bacterium
AAACCTTCTTTGCAAGCTCCATTGCAGACTGGGTTGCATAATAACCCTCTACAACGGCTCCTACTTCTTTGATTGCCTCGTCGATCGAGTGTCCCTTACCGATAAGGATTCCTGCTCTTCTGTTTCTTGAATGCATCGACATACAAGTAACAATGAGATCACCCAATCCGGCAAGACCGATGAAAGTCTCTTCCTTTGCACCGAGAGCGATACCGAGCCTTACAATCTCGGCAAGACCGCGAGTCATAAGAGCTGCTTTTGAGTTATCACCGAGCCCTAAACCGTCACATATTCCTGCGGCCAACGCCATAACATTTTTAAGCGCCGCACCAAGCTCAACGCCGATTATGTCGTCAGTTATATAAACTCTGAAATTTTCGTTCATAAAAGTATCCTGGACGATTTCAGCAGCCTCTTTATTTCTTGAAGTTGCAATTACCGCAGTCGGAACACCCCTGCCCACTTCTTCGGCATGAGACGGACCGGAAAGAACTACTATTTTCGCCTTCTGAGAAAGCTCATCCTCTATGATTTCAGACAAACGCTTTGATGTTTCATTTTCTATTCCTTTTGAAACATTAACAATAATCTTATCATCCGTAACAAACTCGGAAAGCTTCCGTGCCGTCACTCTTACCGCAAAGGACGGAACCGCCATAACGATTATATCCGCGTCTTTTGCTACGCTTAAATCCATTGTGCATTTCATCCCTTCCGGAAACAAAACACCAGGTAAAAACGCTCTGTTCTCACGGTCATTATAAAGCCGCTGAAATTCTTTTTCTTCAAACGACCATAACGTAACATCGTTATTTTTTTTTGCAAGCATTACGGCAAGGGCTGTTCCCCATCCGCCGCTGCCTATGACGGCAACCTTCATAAAATCACCTCATATGTGTTACTTTTTAAATTTAAACTTGTTTTCCGTTCCGGATATCAGTCGCTTTATGTTTTCGCGGTGAAGAAAGGTTACAAAGGCAGCAATGCAGAGCATTAATATGAAATACTCAACCGTAGAAAATATACCGAACAAAACAACAAGCGACCATGCCGCAACAATCGAGCCAAGCGAAACATATCCGGTAATTGCCACAACTAAAATAAACACCGGAAATGCTATTGCAAAGATACGCCAATCAAGACACGCCACGACAGATGCCGTTGTAAGAACGCCCTTTCCCCCACGAAAACCGAAATAAACAGGGAAAGAATGTCCGAGAACACACGCAGCACTTGCAAAAACAACTGCAAGATCAATATCAATTGTTGCGAAAGCCCCAGCAACTGCCTTTGCGACAAAAACAGCAATTATTGTTTTAACTATGTCACCAAGCACAACAAAAACTGTCTTTTTTGCACCCATAACACGGAGAGCATTCGTACTTCCCGCATTTCCGCTGCCAAAATTTCTTATGTCTTCTTTCATAACAAGTTTTGAAATTATTATAGCAAAATTCAGACTACCAAGAAGGTATCCGATTGCAGCTACTGCGATGTATAACAAGACTGACATCATTTTAACCGTTTTCTCCTTTTTGTCTGATAACAGTGCGGATAGGAGTTCCTTCAAAACCGAACACCTCTCGAAGCTTGTTTTCCAGATAACGTCTGTATGAAAAATGGAAAAGCTTTGCATCGTTACAGAACATTACAAAATTGGGCGGCTGAATCCCGGTCTGCGTAATGTAATAAACTTTAAGACGCTTACCGCGGTCAGTAGGAGGCTGCACTCTTGAAACAGCATCCGCAAGAACATTGTTGAGCATACCCGTTGTTATGCGCTTCCTGCTCTCTTCGTACGCACTGACTATAAGTTCAAAGAGCTTTCCTACTCTCTGTCCTGTTTTCGCAGAGATAAAGAGAATCGGAGCATACGTCATATAGGAAAGGTCTTTTCTGATTTTTTCCGCCTCATTCTGAAGGGTTTTATCATCTTTTTCAACAAGATCCCATTTATTTACCACTATGATACAAGCCTTGCCCGCGTCATGTGCAATCCCCGCAACTTTTGTATCCTGCTCGGTTACGCCATCCTGTGCATCAATCATAATGAGACAAACATCACTTCTCTCAACAGCGAGGGATGCCCTGAGAACAGAAAACTTCTCTATGTCGTCGTTTACTTTTGATTTTTTGCGAATACCCGCAGTATCAATAAAAACAAACTTGCCATACTCGTTTTCAAACGACGAGTCAACCGCATCACGGGTTGTTCCTGCAATATCGCTTACAATAACTCTTTCTTCGCCGAGAATTTTATTTGTAAGTGACGATTTGCCAACATTCGGTTTCCCGATAAGAGCAACTTTTATACCTTCATTCTCGACTTCCGGCTCGTCTTCTTCCGGAAAATACTCTACACAACGGTCAAGCAACTCTCCTGTTCCGTGCCCGTGAACGGCAGAAACAGCTATCGGGTCGCCTAGTCCAAGGTTATAAAACTCGTAAATCTCCGCGGGAGGCTCTCCGGTTGTATCAACTTTATTAACCGCAAGAATGATGGGCTTATTTGATCTGAGAAGCATGCTTGCTACATCGTGGTCAGACGCTGTAACACCTGTTTTTATATCTGTGATAAAAACTATTACGTCCGCATTCTGAATAGCAATCTCTGCCTGATCTCTCATAAACTTCAAGATTTCGCTGTCCGTCTGCGGCTCAATTCCACCCGTGTCAACAAGCGTAAATGTTCTCCCACACC
>JAFYPW010000010.1 GCA_017559985.1 Oscillospiraceae bacterium
ATTGCCTTTTTCTTGGAAGCTGTGAAGCCCTCGAAACGGCCGTATCTTCTGAGCTTGCCGTCAACGTTGATGGTGTTAACCTTAGCAACCTTAACTTCAAAAAGCTCTTCAACTGCCTTAGCAATTTCAATCTTGTTTGCATCCTTAGCAACTTCGAAGGTGTACTTACGATCTGCAATGCCGTCCATGCTGTTTTCAGTGATGATGGGGCGGAGGATGATATCCTGTGCTAACTTGCTCATGCGTAAACCTCCTCAATCTTGCTTACTGCATCCTTGAGAACTACAACTGTGTCGCAGTTGAGGATGTCGTAAACGTTAAGTGTGTTGACAAGAGTTGTCTTAACGCCGGCAATGTTACGAGCCGAGCGGTAGATAACGTCATTCTTCTCGGGAAGAACGAAGAGAACCTTCTTGCCTGTTTCAAGTGCGTTAACAACGTTAACCATTGCCTTTGTCTTGATTTCTGTAAGAGTAAGGCTGTCAAGAACGATGAGCTCGTTATCAGCAAGCTTAGCTGAAAGAGCTGACTTCATAGCAAGTCTTCTGACCTTCTTGTTAACGTCCTTCTTGTAATCGCGGGGCTTGGGTCCGTGTGAGATACCGCCGTGATACCACTGGGGAGCTCTTGTTGAACCCTGTCTTGCGCGGCCTGTGCCCTTCTGTCTCCAGGGCTTCTTTCCGCCGCCGCTTACTTCTGCTCTGGTAAGAGTAGACTGTGTGCCCTGGCGCTGATTTGCCAGATAGCTTACTACGCAAAGATGCATAGCGGGAATGCTGGGCTCGATAGCGAAAATGCTGTCTGCAAGTTCCATATCTGCGAGAGCCTTACCTGCCATGTCAAAAACTTTAACTTTAGCCATTATTCTCTACTCCTTTCCTTATGCTTTAACTGAATTGCGGATAACAACGATGCCGCCCTTGGGGCCGGGGATGGCACCCTTGATAGCGATGAGGTTGTTTTCTGCGTCTACTTTAACTACGTCAAGATTCTGGATTGTAACTTTTTCGCAGCCAAGGTGACCTGCAAGCTTCTTTCCCTTGTAAACTCTTGAGGGATCGGAGCAAGCGCCGAGTGAACCTGCGTGTCTTGCAACAGGACCTGTACCGTGAGATTCCTTGAGTCTGGAGAAGTTCCATCTCTTGATTGCGCCGGCAGTACCCTTACCTTTGCTTGTGCCTGCAACGTCTACCTTGTCGCCTGCTGCAAAGATGTCTGCCTTGATTGTGTCGCCTACATTGAGGTCACCTTCGAGCTTGAACTCTTTGAGTGTCTTCTTGGGAGCGACGTCAGCCTTCTTGAAGTGGCCCATCATGGGTTTATTCACGCGCTGAACTTTTACATCGCCGAAGCCGAGCTGAACTGCTTCATAACCGTCGTTTTCGATTGTCTTCTTCATAACGACTGTGCAGGGGCCTGCTTCAACTACTGTTACGGGAATTACGTTTCCCTTTTCGTCGAAGATCTGTGTCATACCGATCTTCTTGCCGATGAGTGCTTTCTGCATATTGCTTTCCTCCTGTTAGGTTATTGGTTGATCGTTTTCCGACCAACATGACCTGCATATGTTGAAATTAAAGCTTGATTTCGATTTCAACACCTGCGGGAAGCTCAAGACCTGTCAGAGCTTCAACTGTCTTAGCTGAGGGTCTGATGATGTCGATAAGCCTTTTGTGTGTTCTCTGCTCAAACTGTTCGCGGCTGTCCTTATACTTGTGAACAGCACGAAGGATGGTTACGACTTCCTTCTCTGTGGGAAGGGGAACGGGACCTGATACCTGAGCGTTTGTTCTTTTTGCTGTCTCAACTATCTTTTCCGCTGCCTTGTCAACAAGGCTGTGGTCATAGCCCTTGAGTCTGATTCTGATTTTTCCCTTAACTGCCATGTGGAACGCCTCCTTAAATAATTGGCGGGCTGCAAAACGTGAAAACCGTCCCGGGTGTTTCAACCCGTCCGATTTTAAAAACCGGAAAAACATATTTCCGGGTAGCTTTCGCTTTTGCACATAGTTATCCCCGCAACAAGGCTGCCCGGGAACGGCAGACCTTTCGCAAGGACACAAATCGCCCGGTTTAAAATCGGACATACTCCGCAGAAATTTCCCGCTTCGACGAGCGGCCACCTCCTGCATCAACGCATATCTGCATGGTTTTCTGTTGCTTTCGGGCATACTAACCCCTTTTCCAGAAACCGTGCTCTGCTATAATAACATCTTATGTCAACATTGTCAATACTTTTTTTCAACTTTTTTCTGAAAATTTTTTGCCCTGAAACCCAAGCGTATCAAGGGTTTTGACACTTTAACGCAATGAAACGATATTCTGCAGAAAAGCACATATATAAAATGTATATATAATATATATGTCTTACCACAACATCATGTGGTTATTTTTTATTCAATCACAAATTATCCTTTTCCTGAAATGCGCACTTATTAAATTCAAAGCAAAAACCGCAAAGAAAAATCCTCTGCGGTTTCCGTTTTTTAAGAAAAAATTTTTTGATATTATCTGTTCAACACAAAAATTGCAAGATTGAGATACGCGGCAAATGTTATCCAAAGCAGATAGGGCACCTGCAAAGCAGCGGCAGACGTGCTGATTTTCCGATACTGAATAATTGTTGCCAGAACCGATGCCCAAAGCAGAATAATCCATACAAATGCAAACAGATATGCCTGCATATTGAAGAAAATGATACTCCAGAAGAAGTTGAAAAACAGACTTATTCCGTATGTGATGAGTGCATTGCGGACAGCTTCGGGGTTTTCATCCCTCTGCAGATAAATCATAGCCGCACCCACACCCATGAGTATGTAAAGAAGCGTCCAGACTATCGGAAACAGCACCGAAGGCGGTGAAAGCGGCGGCTTCACTATCTCGGAATAGATATTCATATTCCCTGCAGTCAGAAGGGCCGACAGTCCCCCGACGGCAAGTGCGGCGGCGATTGAGATTGCATAGACTTTTATTTCTTTCTTCATATTCTCACCTCACCACATTCTATGAGCAGTTTGCGGATTTAATACTTTTTCAGTCTGTTGCAAAGAATTATTTTTATGGTATAATAGAACAATAAACACGAATCGGGTGATTACATGAAAAAACAGGCACTCAATCCATATCTCCCCTCTTATGAATATATTGCCGACGGCGAACCGCACGTTTTCGGTGACAGAGTATACATATACGGTTCTCACGATTCTTTCGGCGGAAAAGCCTTTTGCGAAAAGGATTATGTGTGCTGGTCTGCACCCGTTGACGATTTGTCGGAATGGAAATACGAGGGCGTGATATACCGCAGAAATCAGGATCTTAAGAACAAAAGCGGAAAAATGCGTATGTTTGCACCCGATGTATGCAAGGGCAACGACGGAAGATATTATCTCTTTTACGGCATGAGCTTTCTGCCGTCAATCAGTGTTGCGGTTTGCGATGAGCCTGCAGGAAAATATGAGTTTTACGGATATGTGAAGCATCCCGACGGCACAAAATACGGATGCAAAAAGGGCGATTTTTTCCCGTTTGATCCCGCTGTTATGAATGATAACGGCAAAATCCGTCTTTATTCGGGATTCAGTCCCGACGTGTGGTATCTGCGTTTTGCGATTGATCTGATAAGTCCCGTGAAAGGGGCAAAAGGCAATCAGGTTCTTGAGCTTGAAGATGATATGCTGACCGTAAAAAGCGTAAAACAGCTCATTCCGGGCACTCAGAACAGCAGGGGCACAGGCTTTGAGGGACACGAGTTTTACGAGGCAAGCTCGGTAAGAAAATTCGGAGATAAATATTATTTCATCTATTCCTCCGTGCTGTCCCATGAGCTTGCGTATGCCGTGAGCGATTATCCCGACAGAGGTTTTGAATTCGCAGGCACTCTCCATTCAAACGGCGATATAGGTATAAAAGGAAATAAAAAACCGCTGAATTACTGGGGAAACAATCACGGCTCGGTTGAATTTATAAACGGTGAATATTATATTTTCGGTCACAGACACACTTTTTGGCGTGAATGCAGCAGACAAGGCGTTGCCGAGCTGCTGAAAACCGATGAAAACGGACTGTTTCTGCCTGCGGAAATGACCTCCTGCGGTCTTAACGGAAAGCCGTTGGGACTCGGAAAATATGAAGCGGGAATCGCCTGCGTGCTTTTTTCCGCACAGGGTGCTGAGAAAAGCGTGTTCTTCAAAAACAAAAAGAAAACCGCCGTTCATCCGTGCATAATGCAGACGGGGGTTGACAGAGAAAACAATCCGTGTCAATATATTCACAACATGAGAAACGGAAGCGTTGCAGGCTTCAGATATTTTGAATGTGACTGCAAGGAGATTTCTCTCTGCATCAGAGGAAACGAAGGCAAGGCTGAAATTTTCTTTGATTTGCAGGAAAAACCGGTTGCAAGCATAACGCTTTGTGACTCTTCGGATTACCGTGAATACTCCGTACCTCTTGTTCTGAACGGCAAAAAAGCAATATATATCAGGTATTCGGGCAAGGGAAGCATTGATTTGCTGTCCCTTGAGCTGAAATGATTTACGGAAGGAGAAACAACATGGCAGCAAAAACAATGTCGCAGGAAGCTTTGCAGAAAAAGCAGGGAAAAATCCGTAACGAAATCGCAAGGCTTGAAAAAGAAAAAGCGAAGCCCAGAAAAGGCGGATATCTTATCTATCTGATTATGATAATCTGCATCGTCTACGTAACCGATGAAATCGCATCCCAGATAGGCACGCTCATGAAAACCGAAATCGCAACGGATTTGTTTGCAAAATACGGCGAGAAGTCAATCGGTATACTCGATATTCTCGGAATAGTCGCATTCCCGTTTCAGGGCTTGTCACTGCTTTATAAGCCTTTGTCCGACAAATACGGCAGAAAACCCTTCCTTGTTATCAACACCCTCGGCATGGGCATAGGTCTTTTCTTTATTTTCCTTTCAAACAACATAATTCTCTATGTAATCGGCACAACAATAGCCGCCTTCTTCGTTCCCCACGATATGCAGGTGGTTTACGTCACCGAATCCTCGCCGCCCAGGCACAGAGCAAAAATATTCTCGTTCGTGAAATGCGCATCAACGCTCGGTCTTATGCTCATTCCCCTGCTCAGACGCACTCTTATGTCCGATGCATCGGAATGGAGAATGGTTTATCTCGTACCCGCAATTCTCGGAATCG
>JAFYPW010000078.1 GCA_017559985.1 Oscillospiraceae bacterium
AGAACAACAACCAGAATCAGCAGAACAAACAGAACAATCAGAATCAGCAGAACAAGCAGAATAATCAGAATAACTTCTAACGGAAAAGCGGCTGACTTTAAATTTAAGGTCAGCCGCTTTTTCTTGACAAAACGCACGCAAAAAGTTATACTTGTATCATCATTTAAAATGATGATATGAAGGTGGTGAGATATTGGAGAGAGTTATACTTCACTGTGATTTAAATGCTTTTTTCGCGTCGGTTGAAGAGGTGCGGAATCCCGAGCTTCGCGCATACCCCGTCGCTGTCTGCGGAAACCCCAAAAAGCGCCACGGAATAATTCTTGCAAAGAACGAAAAAGCAAAATCGTTTGGTGTAAAAACCGCAGAGACCATCTGGCAGGCACAGCGAAAATGTCCCGGTCTCGTTCTTGTTCCGCCCCACTATAAAGACTATTCGAAATATTCTAAAATCGTAAACGATATTTATCTCAGCTACACAGACCTTGTTGAACCTTTCGGCATAGACGAATCCTGGCTTGACATCACAGGCTCCGCTCATCTTTTCGGAACACCCGAAAAAGTCGCTGATGATATCCGCCGCGTTGTCAGGGAAGAAACGGGGCTTACCGTTTCTGTGGGTGTTTCATTCACAAAATCTTTTGCAAAACTTGGAAGTGACTATAAAAAACCCGATGCAACAACTGTTATAAATCAACAAAACTTCAAAGACATTGTCTGGCCGCTTCCCGTTTCCGACCTCCTTTTTGTGGGAAAGAGTGCAAAAGCAACATTGGAGCGTCTCGGAATCTTCACAATAGGTGAACTTGCAAACAGCTCAAAACCAATGGTTTCCTCTCTTCTCGGAAAAGCAGGAGAACTTATCCACGACTACGCCAACGGAAAGGACGACACACCTGTCACCTCCGCTTTTGCAGCGAGCGACCGAAAATCCATAGGCCGCGGAATAACCTTCCCGGACGATTTGACAGACCTTTCGCAAATAAAAACAGGCATCACTGCTCTTTCCGAAGATGTTGCCGCAAGGCTTCGCAAGCACAAGCAAAAAGCAAGTGTCGTTTCACTCACTGTGCGCGATCCCGCTTTCAGAACCACATCCCGCCAGATGACGTTGCCTTTCCCCACTCACCTTGAAAGCGAAATCACAAAAAGCTGCCTTGACCTTTATATAAAGTATTATGCAGAAAAGGGCAAACCCGTCAGAATGCTCACCGTCACGGTTTCCTCACTTATAAGCGAAGATCTTGCAGGAGGAGATCAACTCTCACTTCTCGATGATGGGAGCGATAACGAAAAGCGCGAAAGCATCGAGCTTGCCATCGACAACATACGAAAGAAATTCGGGCGCGACGCAATGACGAAGGGTTCACTTTTAAAAAGCGAATTTCACATACGCGAAAAAGACGAAGAGTAGCGAATTTAAGAGAATTTTTGCTTGACAAAATCGCCCTTTTGGGTGTATCATAATCTTTAAATAAACACAAAGGAGCGTTGCGTTTTATGGATATTTCAAAGAAAATTTACGGCGAAGGTCTCACGTTTGACGATGTTCTCCTCATCCCGGCAAAAAGTGAAATTCTTCCCGCTGACATCGATATCTCCACCCGTCTTACAAAAAAGATTTCTCTTAACATACCCGTTATGAGTGCCGCTATGGACACCGTTACGGAATCCCGTATGGCAATTGCGGTTGCAAGAGAAGGCGGTATCGGTGTTATACATAAAAACATGAGCATCGAGGATCAGGCAAACGAAGTTGATATGGTAAAGCGCTCCGAAAACGGCGTTATCACAAACCCCTTCTTTTTAAGCCCCTCAAATACTCTCGGCGACGCGGATGACCTTATGGCAAAATATCGCATCTCCGGCGTTCCGATCTGCGACAACGGAAAGCTCGTCGGCATCATCACGAACCGTGATATGAAATTCGAAACCGATTACAGCCGCCCTATTTGCGAAGTTATGACAAAAGAGAACCTTGTCACAGCTCCGCTTGGAACAACGCTTGAAGATGCTACCGAAATTCTCCGCAGAAACAAGATTGAAAAGCTTCCGATTGTTGATGAGAATATGGCTCTTCGCGGTCTTATCACAATCAAGGACATAGAAAAAGCACAGCAGTATCCCAACTCTGCACGAGATGACAAGGGCAGGCTTCTTGTTGCCGGCGCAATCGGCAACACAGCCGATGTTCTCGACCGTGCAAAAGCTCTTGCAGATGCAGGCGTTGACGCGTTTGTCCTCGACAGCGCGCACGGCCATCACATCGGCGTAAGAGATGCAATCGCAAAAGTCAAGAATGCATTCCCGCACATTGAACTCATAGCAGGCAACATTGCAACTCCGGAAGCTGCAAAGGACCTTATAAAAGCAGGTGCGGATGCACTTAAAGTCGGTATGGGTCCAGGCGCTATCTGCACAACCCGCGTCGTTGCAGGTATCGGCGTTCCGCAGATTACAGCGATTATGACCGTTGCAGAAATCGCAGACAAGTATGACATCCCCGTCATCGCAGACGGCGGTATCAAGTACTCCGGTGACATACCGAAGGCAATCTGTGCCGGTGCTTCCGTCGTTATGCTTGGTTCGCTCCTCGCAGGATGCGACGAAGCTCCCGGTGAATTTGAAATGTATCAGGGCAGACGCTTTAAGGTATACCGCGGTATGGGCTCGCTCGGCGCTATGTCAAAAGGCGGCCGCGACCGTTACTTCCAGCAGAACAACCGTAAGCTTGTTCCCGAGGGTGTTGAAGGCCGCGTTCCCTATAAGGGGCCGGCGGGTGACTCCATCTATCAGCTTATCGGCGGTCTCCGCGCAGGTATGGGTTATTGCGGTGCGGCAAACATTGAAGCTCTCCGCCAGTCAGGCCGTTTCATAAAGATAACAGGCGCAGGTCTCAAAGAGAGCCACCCGCACGACATCTACATCACAAAAGAAGCTCCGAACTATTCAATCAATCCGTAAAACAATATACAAACATCCGCCTTTCGTTTTGAAAGGCGGATGTTTTTTAATTAAAAGCATTTCCCTTTTCCTCGGGATTGAACATACTCTTTATTCTCTCTTTTAAGTTTTTATGGTTTGCATCGCAAAGAGCAGGGTCACGCTCAAAAAGAGCCTGCGCCTCGCCTTTTGCAAGTTCAAGAGAGCGCATATCTGACATAAAACTTGCTATTTTAAGTTCAGGAAGACCGTGCTGACGCGTCCCAAAAAAGTCGCCCGGTCCACGAATCTTTAAATCCTCTTCCGATATTTTAAAGCCGTCGTTTGTCGCGCGCAGTGCCTGCAACCGCTCCGCAGCCGGACTCCATCGGCTCACATTGGAAAAGAGAATACAATATGACTTTGCGAGACCGCGTCCCACACGTCCACGAAGCTGATGAAGCTGTGAAAGTCCGAAGCGCTCGGCGTTTTCTATCGCCATGACAGTTGCATTCGGAACATTCACGCCGACCTCAATAACCGTCGTCGAAACAATCGCATGAGTCTCTCCCGAAACAAAGCGGCGCATTACGGCATCCTTTTCCTTCTGCTTCATCTTGCCGTGCAGAAACTCAACCTGCTTTCCGGAAAGTGCCGTGTCGGAAAGCTCTTTTGCAAACGCCTCTACCGAGCGAAGCTCACTTTCCTCGTCATCGTCAATAAGCGGACAAACGACATATGCCTGATATCCGTCATCAAGCTGTTTTTTTATAAAGTTATATGCGTCATTTCGTTTTGTGTCATTGACAATAAGCGTATCAACCGGAAGTCTTCCCGGCGGAAGCTCATCAATCACAGATATATCAAGGTCACCGTACATAATAAGCGCAAGCGAGCGCGGAATAGGCGTTGCCGACATAACAAGACAGTGCGGATTTTCGCCCTTTGCCGCAAGTGCCGCGCGCTGGCGGACACCAAAACGGTGCTGCTCGTCAACAACCATAAGTCCGAGCTTTTTAAAAGCTACATCTTCACTTATTATTGCATGTGTACCTATAACAAGGTCAACACCTCCCTCTCCACAAAGAGTCCTCACACGCTTTTTTTCAGATGCGCGCATACTGCCACAAAGAAGCTCGCACTTTATGCCGAGCTTTGTAAGCTCCTCGGAAAGTGACTTGAAGTGCTGTTCGGCAAGGATTTCCGTCGGCACCATAAGAGCGGACTGAAATCCGTTTTTATATGCCATATATACAGCTGCCGCAGCAACAGCCGTTTTACCTGAACCGACGTCTCCCTGTACTATTCTGTTCATGGGTCTCGACTTTTTCAGGTCTTCGGATATTTCTTCCGTAACACGAAGCTGTGCTCCTGTCATCTCAAACGGAAGCGAGTTTATATACGGAGTTGCATCTGTATCAGAAAAAGCAGTTCCCGTCTCATCCTTCCGTCTGCCGCGAAGATGTATCAGCCCAAGCGAAAGAACAAACAGCTCTTCAAACACAAGGCGCCGTTTTGCAAGAGTAAGCTCTTCCTCGCCCGTCGGGAAATGTATCTCACGGTAGGAATAGCCGATGTGCGCAAGCTTGTGCCTACGCCGTATGTCCTCCGGAATAATTTCAGGGATAGCCTCCGAAAACTCAGAAAGTGCATTGCGTATTGCGCCACGGAGAATATCCGCCGAAATTCCTGCCGTAAGCGAATAAACAGGAAGGATAGCCCCGGTTTTTTGTCCGGAGCTATCCTCAGCTTCAAATGTCGGATTTGTCATAGTGAGCTTTCCGCCGCGTTCTTCGACCTTTCCGAAGAACACATATCTTTTCCCCGCAGAAAGCTTGTCCACGCTGTATTTCTGATTGAAAAACACTACATTGATGCCGCCTGTTTCATCAAGCACGCGAAATTCCGTTACAGAAAAGCCGCGACGGATATTCCTTGTCCTGATATTTGAGGTGATATACGCATTTATGCACACCTTATCGCCCGCGCGAACATCGGAAATATCAAGAGTGTTTCTCCGGTCTTCATAATCACGCGGAAAGAAATTGAGCAAATCCCACACGGTGTATATGTCAAGCTTTGCAAAAAGCTCTGCTCTTTTTTCTCCAACACCTTTGAGATAGCGTATTCCCGTGTTCAAATCAGGCTTCATCATACGAAATTACTCCGCAGAAATCAAGTAGTAATAAACCGGCTGACCGCCGTAAACAACCATAACCTCGGCATCACTTGCCGCACCCTTGCAGATGTTTTCAATGACAGAGGCATCTTCTTCCTTCACGCCCTCACCATAAAAAACAGTGATGTATCCGCTATCCTCTATTCCCATATCGGAAATGAGTTTTCCCGCAACCTCAGAAAGGTCGCGACCGGAAGCAGAGAGTTTTCCCTCGTTAAGCGCAAGATACTCACCCTCTTTTATGGAGTGTCCGTCAAACTCACTGTCGCGTGCAGCATAAGTGATTGAGCCTGTGGAAACATTCTTTGCCGCCTCCATCATAGCCTCAACGTTCTGCTCAACTTCTGCATCAGGGTCAAACGCAAGCATTGCAGAAATACCCTGCGGCATCGTCTTTGTTTCAAGAACAACAACCTGCTTCGGTGTAAGATCTGCCGTCTGCTGTGCTGCCATAATAATGTTCTTGTTATTCGGAAGAACAAAAACAATCTCAGACGGTGTTGCATTGACAGCAGCAAGAATGTCGTCCGTTGACGGGTTCATAGTCTGTCCGCCCTCGACAAGTGTATTCGCGCCAAGATCGCGGAACACGCTCATTATACCTTCGCCCGCACCTACTACCGCAAAGCCGTATTTTGTTTCCGGCTCCGCAATTGACGGTGCAGAAGTCTCTGACTTTTCGGACACATTTTCGCTATGCTGGTAGCGCATATTGTCAATCTTTATGTTTGTGAGCTCGCCATATGTGAGAGCGCGGCCGAGCGCACGGTCGGGCTCATTCGTATGAACGTGAACCTTTATTATGTCATCATCGTCTACAACAACGACACAGTCGCCTATCGTTTCAAGATATGCACGAAGCTTTGCCGGAGAAAGGCTCTTCCCTTCCTGGCTTATGTTGATGATAAACTCTGTGCAATATGCAAATGTGATTTCCTCATCCGAATCCGCAAAAGAGGCAGGAGCCGCACTTGCTACCGACTCACCCGATTCAAGGACAACATCGTTTCCTAAAAGCGTCTGCTGCATAGCTTCAAGAACCATAACCCAGCCGCAACCGCCGGCATCAACAACGCCTGCTTTTTTAAGAACGGGGTTTAAGTTCATAGTTTCAGAAAGCGCAACATTTGCAGCCCCGATAGTTTCAACAAAAATTTCGTCTATATCAGCTACGGTTTCAGCAAGCTCTGTTGCCTTTTCAGCGGCAACCCTCGAAACAGAGAGAATCGTTCCCTCAGCAGGCTTCATAACCGCGCGGTATGCCGCCTCAACGCCAGACGTGAGTGCGCGGGCAAAAGCTTTCGCATCAAGCTCTTTTTCGTTAACACAGGCCTTTGCAAAGCCACGGAACAAAAGCGAGAGGATAACGCCGGAGTTACCTCTTGCTCCGCGAAGAAGCGCAGATGCGGTAACCTCGGTCGCCTTTGCAACTGTTTCAGGCTCGATGCCTGCAAGAGCTGTTGCTGCGGCGCGCGCCGTAAGTGACATATTGGTACCGGTATCACCGTCGGGAACCGGGAAAACATTTAATTCATTAAGCTTTTGCTTATTGTTATCTATTGCCGCAGAAGCTGAAATCACCATTCTTTTAAACTCTGCGGCGGTAATCTGTTCTCTCAAATCGGCACCTCCGTTATTCAGCCATTATTGAATCGACCTTTACGTTTACGTTACCGACCTTCACGCGGGTTGCGCGCTCTACATTGTAACGGACTTCACTTATAATCGATTCGCATATAGCCGTGATGTTTACACCGTGCTCTACTATAATGTGAACATCAATATTGACTTTGTCGTTATCAAAAGTAACAAGGACACCTTTGCTCATATTCTCGCGCTTCAAAAGGCTGACGAAACCGTCTTTTACATTGCGGTATGCCATGCCGCGGACGCCAAAGCAATTAGTTGCGGCATCCCCTGCAAGAACTGTAAAAACTTCGTTGGTTATTTCAACGGAACCTTTTTCATTGTTAATTATCATATACGGTCCTCCTTTAAGTGACTTCATATATAACCTATTCTATTATACCTTATTTTACCCAATAACTCAATATAAATTTTCAAAAAGAAAAAGCCGACTCACGAGAGTAAGTCGGCCGCTTTTATATTTTCTTTTTCATAAGTCCGTGGCGGTTGCAGAAAGCATAAAGAAAACCGCCACCGCGAAAGCTCAGTCTCGTTTCGGCATTTTCCTCGGGATAGAGCTTTACAAACTGCATCCTGTCACAGGAAACAAAAGCAAGAAAAGATATATAATGCTCTTTTGTCATATCGTGTTTCACAGAAACAAAGAATTCGTCCTCCACTTCCTCAATCGAAAGCTCGTGCACATCGTCAAATTCTTCCGCTTCAAGTGCCGGAAGCGTTATTCCGCAACAGGAGATGAGCGTATCTCCAAGCGCGTTCACAATATTCCCGCAAACAGGACAGACATAAAACTTCGTGCGAAGCATATTGCAGGACCGGTTTTTGTTTACAACCTGTTCTCCGTTTATAAGCTCAATAACAGACGTATCAAGTGCTGCGGCAAGCGGCAAAAGCAAAGAGATATCCGGCAATCCTTTCCCCGTCTCCCACTTCGAAACAGCCTTACTCGTAACGCCAAGCACTTGGGCAAGTTCTGTCTGAGTCATTCCTTTTGCTTCTCTTATTGACTTTATGATCGCGCCGGTAACATATGTGTTCATACTTCTTCTCCCTTGCATTTCTGCTTATATTATAAACGCAGGTGTCCAAAACATCAACCTACGCTCCGTTGACTATGTTTCAAAAAAAGACCGACTTACTTTCGTAAGTCGGTCTTTGGAGCGGAAGACGAGATTCGAACTCGCGACTTTCACCTTGGCAAGGTGACACTCTACCACTGAGTCACTCCCGCATTTGCATATATTATTATAGCACATAAAATCCAAATGTCAACAAAAAATATTGTAATTTCGCGGTTTATTTTTCCCGCTCTATTGACTAACATTTTTTGTTAATGTATAATCACTTTATATTGTTTTTTAAGGAGCGTTTTTTATGAATAACCGCATTTTTTCACCGGGAAAGGTCCTTCTCCCAAAGCCCGGAACAGATATGACAAAATGGAGTGTTGTCGCCTGTGACCAGTTCACCTCCGAGCCGGAATACTGGGATGCCGTCTCCGAATTTGTTAAAGATTGCCCGTCAACACTCTCCATCACCTTCCCCGAAATTTACCTCGAAGCAGCAGACCCGGACGGTCGCATTGAATCAATCAACGAAACTATGAATTCATACATCGCAAGTGGCGTCTTTGCACCGGATTGTGAAAAATACATTTATGTTGAGCGCACACAGCGCGACGGTAAGGTCCGTCACGGTCTTATGGGCATCGTAGACCTTGAAGAGTATGATTACAGTGTAGGCTCACAGTCAAAAATCAGAGCGACGGAAGGCACGGTTCTCGAACGCATCCCGCCCCGTGTCAAAATCCGCGAGAATGCGCCTCTTGAAATCCCCCACATAATGCTTCTCATAGATGACCCGGACGGCACTGTTATTGAACCGCTCCGTGAAAAGAAGTGTTCTCTTGACGTCGCATATGATTTCTCTCTTATGCAGAACTCAGGCTCAATCAAGGGCTATTTCGTAAGCGAAGACGAAGAATCAAGAATAGATGCAGCCCTTGACGCTCTCGGAAACTCCGCTGCATTTGATAAGAAATATTCCGTTTCAGGCAAGGGCGTTCTCCAGTTTGCTGTCGGCGACGGTAACCACTCACTTGCAACTGCAAAAGAATGTTGGAGAAGGACAAAGGAAACACTCTCCCCGGAAGAATATGCTTCACATCCCGCAAGATACGCTCTCTGCGAGCTTGTTAACCTTCACGACGAAGCACTCGAATTTGAGCCGATTCACAGAGTTGTTTTTGACATTGATGTTGCTCATATGTATGATGCACTTTCAAAGTATTACGAGCTTTCCGACGATGCAGAGCAGTTCTTTGATATGATTACCGAAAGCGGCGTGCGCCGGATCGGTATAAAGAATCCGAAATCAAACCTGACCGTCGGCTCTCTCCAGAAGTTCATCGACGACTATCTCAAAGAAAACGGCGGCAGAGTTGACTATATCCACGGTGATGATGTTGTTTCCCGCCTCGGCAAAGAGAGCAGAAATGCAGGCTTTATTTTGCCGACGATTGAAAAGAGTGACTTCTTCCCCACCGTTATCCGTGACGGCGCGCTCCCGAGAAAAACCTTCTCTATGGGCCATGCCTGGGATAAGCGCTTCTATCTTGAATCAAGAAAGATAAAGTAAAATAAAAGACAGCCAACAGTTGGCTGTCTTTTATTTTAAAGCTCGCTTCTCATATATCCTATCGGATGTTTGCAGAGCGGACAGAGTTCAAACGCTTTTTCTGCGCTATATTCAAAGCCGCAATTTTCGCACTTCCACTTTATAGGCTCTGCTCGGTTATACAACGTTCCTTTTTCAAGATGCTCTTTCATCTTTGTAAATATTTTCTCGTGCTCTGCCTCAACCTTTGCTATCATTTCATAGGTCGCTGCAATTTCTGCAAACCCCTCTTCCCTTGCAATTTCTGCAAATCTGGGATATATTATAGTTGACTCATCATTTTCGCCCTTTGCAGCGTCATTCAGGTTTGAAACGATATTTCCAAGCTTGTACGGATACCCTCCGTCAATGTCAATATTGTCATAGCCGAAGCTCGGGTTATCCGTGATGTAGTTTAAAAAAACCTTCGCGTGGGCAAGCTCGTTGTTTTCAATTTCCGTGACTGTGCGGTACAAAGCTTCGTGACCTTCCGATTTAAGCTTTTCTGCATAGAAGTGATATCTTCCTCTTGCCTGTGATTCTCCGGCAAACGAGCGCGCAAGGTTTATAAGAGTCTGTGTTCCTCCGAGATTCAAGATTCATCCGTCCTTTCTAATATTTTCCACAGTATTATGTGTGCAAAATGGCAAAATATACACAAAACTTTTTCGAGGTGTTTTATATGGCTATAACCAAAACAGTTTTAAGCGTTAAAGGTATGCACTGCGCCGTGTGTGCAGGAAATGTGGAAAAAGGAATAAGTAAGCTTGCTTCGGTCACTTCCGTTTCAGTAAGCCTTCCTGCCGAAAGTGCTTCCGTGACATATGACAGCGACTTACTTTCGGTGCGCGAAATCATTGATGCCGTAAACGCACTCGGATATTCCGCCACTCTTCCGGAGGACTTTTCCTCCAAAGATATGAACGAATTAAAAAAGGAAAAAATAAATCTTTTCGTTTCTCTTATATTCTCCGCGCTTATCTTTGTCATCTCGATGGGACCTATGCTCGGCCTTTTCAATCTCCCTGCTTTTATAGCCAGACCAAAGGTTCTTTGTATAATTCAGCTTGCGCTCGTCCTTCCCGTTATCATCTGCGGATTTCATTTTTACAGCTCAGGTTTTAAAGCGCTTTTCAAAGGAAGCCCCAATATGGATACGCTCGTTGCGACAGGAACTCTTGCAGCACTTATTTACAGCCTGTATTCAACCGTTCTTGTCTGTTTTGGAAATGACCACGCAGTGCACGGACTTTATTTTGAGTCTGCCGCAATGATTATTGCGCTTGTGAAGCTTGGCAAGTTTTTAGAAAAGCGCGCAACAAAAAAGACCTCCGACGCGGTAAGAAAGCTTATCTCCCTCATGCCGGATACCGCGACGGTTCTTCGCGACGGCGAAGAAACAGAAATTTCCGTGGGCGAAGTTAAAGTCGGCGACGTTGTTCTCATCCGTCCGGGTGAGAGAATCCCCGTTGACGGAGTTGTCATCTTCGGCACAACGGAAACTGACGAATCAATGATAACCGGAGAAAGTATGCCGCAAAGCAAAGCATGCGGAGACGAAGTGACCGGAGGATGTGTCAATGCGACGGGATTTATAAAAATTCGTGCAACCCGCATCGGAGAAGACACAACTCTTTCGCAGATAGTCCGCACCGTTTCCGAGGCACAAAGCTCGAAAGCGCCCATAGCAAGGCTCGCTGATATAGTTTCCGGATATTTTGTTCCTGCCGTTATAGCGGTTGCCGCACTTTCTGCAATCTGCTGGTTTATCGCAGGAAAAGATATTGCTTTCGTTCTTTCAATCTTCATTTCCGTTCTCGTCATATCCTGCCCCTGCGCCCTTGGCCTTGCAACACCCGTCGCAATAATGGTTGGAACAGGTCTTGCGGCAGAAAACGGCATTCTTTTCCGCAACGGCGCGGCACTTGAACACGCCTCAAAGACAACGACGGTAGTATTTGATAAAACGGGCACGCTCACAACCGGAAACCCTGTTGTTTCGGACGTTATTTCGGATATCGGAGAAGATGAGCTTTTAAAACTCGCCGCAGCTTGTGAGAGCGCCTCGGAGCATCTTATCGGCAAAGCAGTGATCTCTGCCGCAAAGGAGAAAAGCTTTACACTTCCTACCGCAGAAAACTTTGAATACACCGTGGGAAAAGGCGTCTCCGCAACCGTCAACAATCGGAGAATTTCCGTAGGCAGTAATTCTTTCACTGACAATTCCTACAGATTTGATAATGCCGCCAAATCGTTTTCCGAAAGCGGAAAGACGGTCGTTTTTGTTGCAGATGAAAGCGGAGCGCTCGGTATAATTGCAATAGCAGATTCACTCAAAAAAAGTGCAAGTGATTGCATCAGAGACCTCAAAGCACAGAACACCGAGGTTTATATGCTTACCGGAGACAACGAAAGAACTGCAAAGGCAATTGCAAGAGATGCCGGAATAGACAATGTTATAAGCGAAGTTTCTCCCAGCGGAAAGAGCGAGGTTATATCAAAGCTCAGAGCTTGCGGAAAGACCGTTTGTATGGTAGGAGACGGAATAAACGATGCTCCCGCTCTTGCGACTGCCGATGTTTCGATAACAGTTGCCTCCGGCACAGACATCGCCGCAGAAACTTCTGACATTGTATTGATTAAGAATGATTTGTCCGACATTGCAAAAACTATAAAGATTTCAAAAGCCGTAACCCGCAACATAAAACAAAACCTTTTCTGGGCTTTTGCTTACAATGTAATAGGAATTCCCGTTGCGGCAGGCGTTCTCCACATCTTCGGAGGCCCGTTGCTGAATCCGATGATTGGCGCCGCGGCAATGTCTTTAAGCTCAATTACCGTTGTCTCAAACGCCCTCCGGCTTAACAGATTAAAGATAAGATAACAAAAGAGACATCACGATGTGATGTCTCTTTTGTTATTCTATGAAAGTTTTTCTATTGCTGCATCAATTCTTTTAAGCGTTTCTGCTTTTCCGAGAATGTGACAGAACTCAACACCTCCGCCCGGTGTTACCTGCTTACCCGAAAGAGCCGTACGAAGCGGCCAGAGAACATATCCGTTTTTAAGCTCGTGCTCTGCGATATATGCAAAGAGCGCATCGTGGATAGCCTCAAATGTCCACTCACCTATTGCTTCTATGACGGGGCGAAGCTCACGAAGAGTTACGAGAGCCGTCTCCGCACTCGTCTTCATCTTTTTATGGAAATACATCTCGTTTGAATATTCGGGCACTGCGTCAAAGAAATCAACCTGCTCCGGAATGTCCGCAAGACGCTCGCAACGTTGCTGCAAAAGCGGCGCGATAAGGTCCGGGTCAATATCGGGATTCTTCACGCCCTGTCTGATATACGGACGCGCAACGAGCGCAAACTCTTCGGGCGACATTGCACGGATGTATTCCGCATTGATATATTTAAGCTTTGCTATATCAAAAATCGCGGGCGATTTTGAAATTCCGCGAAGCTCGAAAATATCAACAAGCTCTGAAAGCGAGAAAATCTCCTGTTCACCGCCGGGGCTCCAACCGAGAAGCGTGACATAGTTTACAACCGCGTCTTTTAAATAGCCTTCGTTTATGAGATCTTCATACGACGGGTCGCCGTTGCGTTTTGAAAGCTTCTGTGTTGCATTTTTCATAACCGGTGAGCAGTGAACGTATGTAGGCACTTCCCAACCGAACGCCTCGTAAAGAAGGTTATATTTCGGCGCGGACGAAAGATACTCTGAGCCGCGGACGACGTGCGTGATTCCCATGAGGTGGTCGTCTATTACGTTTGCAAAGTTATATGTCGGAAAACCGTCAGACTTTATCAAAACCTGGTCGTCAAGGTCTTCATTCGGAACGGTAATGTCACCGTAAACAACGTCCGAGAAAGTAGTTTCGCCGTCTCGCGGCATTTTCTGACGGATTACATAGCTCTCTCCCGCATCAAGCTTTTTCTGTATCTCTTCGGGAGAAAGGCGCGAACAGCGACCGTCATATTTTGCAGGAAGGTCGCCCTCTTTTTCCTCGTGGTCTGTCTTTTCGCAGAAGCAGCGGTAAGCCACTCCGCGCTCAACAAGAAGCTCTGCATACTGCTTATACATACCCATACGTTCGCTCTGGATATACGGACCGACAGGACCGCCAATGTCCGGTCCCTCGTCATAGTTAAGCCCCGTTTCGCGAAGCGTTCTGTAAATGAGGTCTGTCGCACCCTCGACAAGACGGCCGCGGTCGGTATCTTCTATACGGAGGATAAAATCACCGCCATAGTGTTTCGCTATCATATAGGTATAGAGTGCTGTACGGAGGTTTCCAATGTGCATATATCCTGTCGGGCTCGGTGCAAAGCGGGTTCTTACCTTACCCTTGGGTATACGTGCCTCTGCCTCCTCAAAAAATTTCATATCCATTTTTATACCTCTGATTACTTTTTCTTCGCCCAGGAATCCTTGAGCGATACTGTTCTGTTGAATACAAGCTTGTTTTCATCCGAAAGCTTTTTATCAAGGAAAAAATATCCGTTTCTGAGGAACTGATAGTGTCCGTCGCCTATTCCGTCGCGGATTGCCGACTCACACTTGCAGCCTTCAAGAATTTCAAGTGAATCGGGGTTTATGTTATCCGTAAACGCGCCGCCCTCAGGGAACTCACCCGGGTTTTCTGTGTTAAACAGGTTGTCATAAAGGCGAGCCTCGGCATCACACGCATCGTGAGCCGATACCCAATGTATCGTACCTTTTACCTTGCGCTTGTCAGGCGTGTCTCCACCGCGAGATTCCGGGTCATATTCCGCATGGATAACGGTAACATTTCCGTTCCCGTCAGTTTCAAAGCTCTTGCAGGTTACATAGTAGGCATACTTTAAGCGAACCTCGTTTCCGGGGAACATTCTGAAATAGCCCTTGACCGGCTCTGCAAGGAAGTCCTCGCGCTCGATATAAAGCTCGCGGGAGAATGTAACCTTATGTGTTCCGGAATTTTCATCCATCGGGTTATTCTGTGCATCAAAAGTTTCAGTCTGCCCTTCGGGGTAGTTGTCAATCACAAGTTTTACCGGGCGAAGAACAACCATCATACGCGCTGCATTCTCGTTTAAGTCTTCACGGATGCAGTGTTCAAGGAAGCCGTAATCAACCGTGTTATATGCCTTGGAAACGCCTATTCTCTCGCAGAATGTGCGAATGGATGCGGGAGTATATCCGCGGCGGCGAAGTCCGGAAAGTGTCGGCATACGCGGGTCGTCCCAACCGTCGACGTGCTTTTCCTCAACAAGCTGACGGAGATATCGCTTTGACATAACCGTGTTTGTTACATTGAGACGTGAAAACTCAATCTGACGCGGCGGGTTTTCAAAGCCGATTTCGCGTACAACCCAGTCGTAGAGCGGACGGTGGTTTTCAAACTCAATTGAACAGAGTGAATGTGTTATGCCTTCAAGTGCATCCTGAATCGGGTGCGCATAGTCATAAAGCGGATAGATGCACCACTTATCTCCCTGACGGTGATGATGTGTGTGCAATATTCTGTATATTGCAGGGTCACGCATATTCATATTGGGCGATGCCATATCAATCTTTGCGCGGAGTGTGTGGCTTCCGTCCGGAAATTCGCCGTTTTTCATTCGCTCAAAAAGGTCGAGGTTTTCCTCAACCGAGCGGTCGCGATACGGGCTGTTCTTGCCGGGCTCGGTAAGTGTGCCGCGATACTCGCGCATCTCGTCTGCCGAAAGGTCGCACACATATGCCTTGCCGCGCTTTATAAGCTCTATCGCAAATTCATAGCACTTGTCAAAATAGTCCGAGCCGTAGAAGATTCCGCCGTTGGGCTCAGCTCCGAGCCAGCGGAGGTCTTCTTCTATTGAGCGGACATATTCGTCATCCTCGCGGACGGGGTTCGTGTCGTCATAGCGAAGATTGAAAAGACCGTTATATTTCTGTGCAACTCCCGCGGAAATCCATATAGCCTTTGCACTTCCGATATGAAGATATCCGTTCGGCTCCGGCGGGAAGCGTGTGTGTATCTTTTTTATCCCCTTCTCGGCAATGTCTTCGTTTATTGCCTCGTGAATAAAGTTGGTGGGGTTTGTATTAACGTCCATTATGTCAAACTACCTCCGTTTGGCTTTTTATGATAAATTTCCACTATGCTATATTTTACCACACTTTGCACTTAATACTCAATAGTAATTATCGAAAATATCCCCGTTTTTTCGCATTTTGTTCTATCCTTTTTTGCTTTTTCATATACTCCTTCTGTAAAGGAGCGATATGTATGCCGTTTTCCGACAGAGAACTTTTAGCGCGGATGATTCAGTGCGAAGCGGGAGGAGAGGGTGACACCGGTATGCAGGCCGTTGCAAGTGTTATTATGAACCGCGTATACGCCCCCGACGGTGAATACGCAAGAGTCGGTCAGCAGAACATACGGAACATCATCTTCCAGCCCGGTCAGTTCGACTGTGCAACAGACTATTTAAATAATCGCTACAATCCGCAAAACATCTATAACATGAACCCCGAGCAGATACATTACGACATAGCTGATTGGGCAATAGCGGGAAACAGGCTCTCTCCGCTCGGCGAGGCTTTGTGGTTTTATAATCCGTTCTCACCCGAATGTCGCGAGAATTTCCCGAGCGGAACAGGATACTTTGTTGTGAGAATCGGAGAACATTGCTTCTACAACCCGTCGGAGGCTTATTCCGAAACATAAAGGAGGCATTTTATGGACACACCAAATATGAGATTCAACTTTTCACAGTCCGCGCCGCGAAACAATTTTGATGACCTGGGAAACAATCCCCAATCACAGGTTGTTATGCTTGCCGAGCAGCTTCAGACGGCGGTGGGATATTATGTCAGCTGCGAGTTTCTTATCGGAACGCAGATGATAGAAACGCGCGACGGAATTCTCGCAAAAATCGGCACAAACTTTCTCACTCTGTATCAGCCAAATCTCGAACGCTATATCGTCTGTGACCTGTACGCGCTGAAATTCATTACTATCTACAACACTACAAATGTTCCGCGACCGTAACTCCATGACTGAGGGAAACTTTTATTTCCCCCAGTCTCTTTGTTTATCGGAGGCTTTTTCTGTCAATACTTACCTTACAGTTATTTACAGAAAGGACAACGGTATGAGAAGTGATATATTTCACGTTAACCCACATATTGACCCGGACGGAACAATCCCCTCTTCCCTTTTTGACGAAAACGGAGAAATCTGCGGGAGCAGCTCGGAAATCACACCCGAGCTGCTTATGAAACTCGGCTTTGCAACCGCAAAAACAGCAACACGGATTGCCGTAGGCTATTCCGAATGTACGCTTTGCAAACTTCTTGCAAACGCTTTTATAACGGGCGCTGCAAGCTCAGGCGCACAGGTTACGGAAGTTGATGCATCGATATTTGCCGTGGCATCATACATTGCGCGAAGCTACCTCTTCAACCTCACTGTCTTTATCGAAAACGACAAAAGCAGCTTCCGCATACGCATGGCAGACAGATTCGGTCTTCCCATAGGCAAAACGACACGACGACAGATAGAAGGTTGCATCAGAAGCAAAAAGGTCTTCCGTGCAGCCCTGTCTGATATTGTAATGCCAAAGAACATTACAGGCTCGCGCGAGGTCTTTGAATCAAGTGTTGCAAAGCGTGAAACAGATTCCACCTTCCCCGTCTCGGTTTCCGGAAAAGGAATTGCATCGCAGATTCTCCGCAACATTCTTACGCTTTCGGGCTATGACCTTGCGCCGGAACATTCGGAAAGAATTTCACTTTCAGTATCCGACGACGGGACAAGCCTCCGGATATGTGATGAGGGCGGACATTGGTATGACGACGGACACGTTGATGCAATCCTTGCATTCGTTTTCTTTTCATCCGGAGCACGCTCACTTGCTGTGAGAGCTGATGCTCCCGGCATACTTGAACAAATCGCAGACAGTTTCGGCGGAAAAATATTGCGGATTGGCCGAGACAGCGGTGCAAATGAATGTTTTCTTTCACAAAACGTACTCTGTGACGCTTTTTCAAGTGCCGTAACGTTATGCAATTTTCTCTCCGAAAACGACATCTCCGTTCGCGAAATCGTCGGTAAACTCCCTGATTTTACTCTGATATCAAAAGAGGTGAATCTCGCAGGAAACATTTCCCGCATTCTTTCAAAGATAGCAAATGCAGAAGATGGCCTTTTTAAAGAAAGCATAGCTTCTCTTCGAGTCTGTACTGACGGTGGTTGGGTAAACATCCGCCCTTCCCGAATGCGGGGCGCACTGCACATCACAGGTGAGGGTGCAAACGAAGAAATAGCCTCAGAGCTGTGCAATCTTTTTGTCGAACGTGCCCGCGAACTTGATAACGAGAGCTGAAATAATCGCTGGACATTTTTTCCTTTTTGTGGTAAACTTTAAATATAAACCGTTTCGGTTATTTGATGTGTCTTTATTTTTCGGAATTTCTATATATACAATTCAAGAGATGTGTTTGCGTTTTTTCCTTTCTCCGTATGGCACGCTTTTCATCAGCATAGTCGGGTATGCTGATCTGGCAGCTGCTGCCGCCGGAGTCCGGTGTGAGTTTTCTCAAAGCGCTTTGTTTTGCTGTGCAAAAACACACTCTTGATTTACATAGCAATTTCGTTTTATTGAGAATTTATTCAAAGATTGGAGATGTGATACTTAAATGGCACAGAAACTGAAAGTATTTTCCCTCGGCGGACTTAATGAGATCGGCAAAAATATGTATGTCTACGAATACGCCGGAGAAATTATCGTCGTCGACTGCGGCGTAGCCTTCCCCGACGATGATATGCTCGGAATCGACCTTGTTATTCCGGATATAACGTATCTTAAAAAACACAAAAACCGGGTCCGCGCATTTATAATAACCCACGGACACGAAGACCACATAGGCGCGCTTCCGTATATCCTCCGCGATGTCAATGCACCTATTTACGCAACAAAACTCACGGCAGGAGTTATCAACAAAAAGCTTGAAGAAAACAATCTTCTCTCAAAAACAAAGCTCAAAATTGCTTCTCCCGGTGACCGCATAAAAATCGGCAGTTTTGAGGTTGAGATGATTCACGTTAACCACTCCATTGCAGACGCAGTTGCCCTCGCAATAAAAACCCCGCTCGGCACAGTTGTCCACACCGGCGACTATAAGCTTGACATAACCCCCATTCAGGGAAAGATGATGGACCTGACCCGCTTCGGTGAGCTTGGCAACGAGGGTGTTCTTGCTCTTCTCGGTGAATCAACAAACATAGAACGCCCGGGCTTTACTCATTCAGAATCAACTGTCGGAAACACCTTTGAAGCTCTTTTTAAAGACTGTAATGAGCGCATAATCGTTACTACCTTTGCTTCAAACGTTCACCGCGTTCAGCAGATAATCCATACTGCCGTCCGCTATGGCAGAAAGGTTGCCATCAACGGAAGAAGCATGGAAAATATTATGGAGGTTGCAAAAAACCTCGGCTACCTTGATATCCCGAACAATGTTCTCGTCGACCTTAACACCATAAGCCGTCATCCGAAGAACAAGGTCTGCATCATAACGACAGGCAGCCAGGGCGAGTCAATGTCCGGTCTTTACCGCATCGCGTTCTCCGCACATAAGAAAATCGAAATTATGTCAGGCGACCGCGTCATTATATCCGCAAGCCCCATCCCCGGCAATGAAAAAGCAGTGAGCAACGTAATAAACGAGCTTTACCGCAAGGGTGCCGAGGTCATCTACGAAAAGCTTGCAGATGTACACGTTTCCGGCCACGCTTTCCAGGAAGAGCTCAAACTTATGCTCGCACTCACAAAACCGAAATACTTCATTCCGATACACGGCGAACATCGCCACTTGAAAGCGCACGAAGCTCTTGCCGTAAAAATGGGAGTCAAGCCGAAAAATGTCTTTGTCTGCGATATCGGCAGAGTTGTTGAGTTTACCGAAAAAGGCGCAAAGCTCGGCGCAACCGTTCCCTCCGGCAGAGTGCTTGTCGACGGAACCGGCGTCGGAGATGTCGGTGCCGTTGTCCTCCGCGACAGAAAACACCTTGCACAGGACGGCATTATAACCGTCGTGGTTGCCATGAGTGCTGAGACGGGTCAGATTGTCTCCGGTCCCGACATTGTAACACGCGGTTTTATATACGTCAGAGAAGCAGAAGAGCTTATGGATGAACTCCGTGACCTTGCGACACAGGTAATCACCTCGTGTCTTGACGGCAAACGCACAGACTGGGCAAGTATGAAAAACACGGTAAAAACAAAGCTTACCGATTATCTCTATCAGAAAACAAAACGCAGTCCGATGATTTTACCGATAATAATTGAAATATAAAGAAAAACCTCCGATATATATAGGAGGTTTTTTGTTTAAAAGAGAAAAATCTGCTCGTCCAACCGTTCGTCTTCGGTCAGTCTTGCGCCGGTTGCAGGAAGATTTCGCACCTTGTAGCGAGAGGCATCCTTGATGCCCGAGCCTTCTTTCCTGCAAACGAAGTTTACCTTATACTTGGGCTTTAACTTCATAACAGCAACGCCCTGTGTGCTTCTTGAAGTTTTCGGAGCGAGAAGCGCCGTATGGAAAATAAGCGCACGGTTTTCCGTCGAATACATAACAAACTCCTCATCCTCGCCTATCATAAAGATATCGACAATCGGGCTCTTGTCAGAATATGCACCCGTAAGACGTTTTCTGTTTGTCTTTGTCTCATACGAAGAGAGCTCAACGCGCGCGACCTTTCCGTTTTCAAAAACAAACACAAGGTGTCCCTTATAGTCACCGGGGTTGCACATAAATATTACCTGTTCGCCCTCGTCCATACCGAGCTTTGACGGCAGATAGTCACCTAGAACACTTGCCTTGGTATCGGCAAAATCCGAAAGACGCGCCTTGTAAACCTGGCACTTGTCGGTAAAGAACATAAGCTCGCCGCGGTTTGTCATCTCAAAGGTTGTGCGCAGAGCATCATTATCCTTGTACTTCTGCTCACCACCCATACGGAGAGAAAGCGGTGTTATCTTCTTGAAATAGCTCTCGCGCGAAAGGAATACGTGCACCGGATAATCCTCAACCGTTTCTTCTTCGTTATATTCCTCAACGTCATCGCTGTAAATTATCTGTGTTTTTCTTGGTGCATCGTATTTTTTGATTATCTCTTCAAGACCTTTTATGATGATGTTTTTAATTCTTGTTTTGCTGCCAAGAACATCTTCGAGGTCTTCTATCTCGCGCACAAGTTCCTCTGTTTCCGCAACGCGCTTTATGATATACTCCTTATTTATATTGCGGAGCTTGATTTCAGCAACATATTCCGCCTGAACTTCATCAATCCCAAATCCTATCATAAGGTTCGGAACGACTTCGCTTTCTTCTTCCGTCTCACGGATAATGGCGATTGCCCGGTCGATGTCGAGAAGAATCTTTTTAAGACCTTTGAGTTTGTGAAGCTTATCCTTCTTGCGTTTAAGCTCTGCATAAACGCGTCGCTTCACACACTCGCTTCTCCACGCCGTCCATTCGCCGAGAAGCTCACGCACGCCCAGAACCATCGGATTTCCGCCGATGAGGACGTTGAAATTACAAGCATATGAATCCATAAGCGGTGTCATCTTATAGAGCTTCTGCATAAGTTTTTCGGGGTCCGTTC
>JAFYPW010000011.1 GCA_017559985.1 Oscillospiraceae bacterium
CAGCAAATTGGATCCCGGTATTATAAATATACAGAACTGGAAGATTGACTATGCAGAGGCAATTGAAATCTCAGAAGAGTTTTATTCAGAAACAGATGGTTTCACATATGATAGTGTCCAGATTAATACCTGTAATTCTCACAAGGACAAACCCGAAGATTGGTTCGTAGTTCTTAATGACGACCAAAGCAAGAAAAGATACTACACTCGTATTGATCCGTACACAGGAGAAATTTTTGTTCATAGTATCTGGAAATAAGAAAAGCAAAAATATGGCATAACTGAATAAAACCATAAGACGGACGAATTTTCGTCCGTCTTGTTCTTCCTGTGTTTCCCTACTGCACACAAAAATAACCTCAGTCAAAAAAGACTGAGGTTATTTTTTAAACTATTTCAGTATAGCTGCCGAGGTATTTAAAGCCGTCAAGCTCTCCTTCAAGGTCACACACAAGTTCAAAGAGCGCAGGTGAGTAGATTGAAGCGCCGATGTCAAAATAGAACATAAACTCAAAGTCACTCCCCGGCTTTGGGCGGCTTTCAAGCTTTTCAAGGTTTATTCCGAGCGAGTTAAACCGCGCGATTATGCGATAGAGGGAGCCGGGCTTATGCGGAATTTTCATCATAATGCTCGTCTTCTCCGCACCCGGATAAATTTCAAGGTCACGCGCGATACAGATAAAGCGGGTATAGTTTCCGATATGATCGCAGACATTGTCGCATACTGTTGCAAGGTCATAAAGCTCGGCGCACGCGGGAGACGAGAGCGCGGCGATGTCGCTTCTTTCCGACTCTGCGACAAACCTTGCCGCAACTGCGGTATTCTCGCAGATGTTTATCTTTATATCCTTATGCTGTGAGAGAAACTCTCCGCACTGGTTTATCGCCTGCTCGTGGGAATATATTTCCTTTATGTCAGAAAGGTCTACACCCCGCTTTGCAAGAAGCGCATGACCTACCTGGATTCTCGCGCTTCTGACGATATGGAAATTAAACTTTGCCATAAGGTCATAAATCTTATTGACCGAGCCTGCCGTTGAGTTTTCAATCGGGAGAACGCCGTAGCGACAGAGCTTTTTGTCAACCGCACGGAAAACATCCTCAAACGAGCCGAAATACATTATCGCAGGGTCGGAGAAAAGCTTTTCACAGGCTATCTGCGAGTATGCGCCCGCAACGCCCTGACACGCAACAACAGCCTTTGACGGGAAGAGCTTCTCCGTCTGCCCGACTGCGGCGGTCATTTTTTTGCAGAGCTCGCTCTCGCCCCTCATAAGCTTTTTCTGATATGAGCGCGCTGCGTCCATCATCGTCTGGTATATAACTCTCGTATATGTTGACATATCCTCGCCCGCAAGGTCGGAAACACGCAAGAGAAGCTCACGCTCACGCTCGGCATCATACACGGGAAGCTTATTTTCTCGCTTATATTCACCGATTTTTGCGGCGGTTTCCATGCGCTTTCCTATAAGCTTTACGAGCTCACTGTCTATTTTATCAATATTTTCGCGAAGTTCTTTAATATCCATTTTTCTCACTCTCCTATATCATCATATCGCAAAGGGCGACGGCAAGCGCCGCCTCCATACAAGGCACTGCGCGCGGAACTATGCACGGGTCGTGACGGCCGTGAATTTCAAGCTCTTTTTCCTCTCTTTCCGAAAGGCTTATGCTCATCTGCTTCCGTGCGATTGACGGCGTGGGTTTTATGGCGGCACGGAAGATTATCGGAAGCGACGACGTTATGCCTCCGAGAATTCCGCCGTGGTTGTTCGTTTCGGTTTTTGCCTCGCCGCCGCGGATGCAGAACGCGTCGTTATTTTCGCTTCCGCGAAGAGAAGAAACACCAAAACCTGCACCGAATTCTATTCCCTTTACCGCGGGGATTCCGAACACAATCTGAGAAACCCTGTTCTCAACCCCGTCAAACATCGGCTCGCCAAGCCCTGCGGGGACGCCTGTCGTCGCACACTCGACGATTCCGCCGACGGAGTCAAGCTCGCTCTTCGCTTTGAGAATTTCCGCCATCATCCGCTCCCCTGCCTCGGTATCAAGCACAGGTATCGGAAGGTCATAGCCGACCTTATCAAGCTCTGGTGTAAGCGGGTCAAACGAAGCATCTGAAACACCCGCTATCTCTTTTACATGCGCACCGATTTTTATTCCCGCTTCTTCCAAATATTGCAGACATATTCCGCCCGCAATACAGAGCGGCGCGGTAAGACGCCCCGAGAAATGTCCGCCACCGCGGATGTCGTGCGCTTTCCCGTATTTTACAAACGCCGTAAAGTCCGCATGTCCCGGACGCGGAACATCGCGCAGGTTGTCATAGTCCTTTGACTGTGTGTTCGTGTTCTCAATTATTGCGCATATCGGGCTTCCCGTCGTAATGTTATCCACTACGCCCGAAAGAAACTTCGGGGCATCCGCCTCGCACCGTGCGGTTGTATGCGCGCCTTTGCCGGGCGCGCGGCGTGAGAGAAAGTGCGAGAGCTTTTCCATATCAATCCGGACTCCCGCAGGAAAGCCCGAGAGCACCATACCGATTGCCGCGGAATGCGACTCGCCGAATATGGAGAGTTTTAAATTGTTTCCGAAAACAGAGCTCATAGCTTTTCTACCTCCGCACCGAGTAATTTATACTTTTCAAAAAAGTCGCCATAGGATTTTTGTACGGCTTCTGCGCCGTCTATTATCACTTCGTTTTGCGAGACTGCGGCGGCAACTGCCGCACTCATCGCTATTCTGTGGTCATTTGCAGAATCCACTCTCCCGCGTGACAGCTCTCTTTTGCCGACTATGCGAAGACCGTCTTCCGTCTCATAAGCCTCGCCGCCGAGCGCATTTATCATCGCGGCGGTGGTTTTTATTCTGTCGCTCTCCTTTATGCGGAGGCGGCCCGCGTTATAAATTACGGTCTCGCCCTCTGAAACTGCCGCGACAACGGAGAGCACGGGCACAAGGTCCGGAACATATGAAGCATCAATCTCCGTTGCGCGAAGGCTTCCTCTTCTTACGGTTACAAAGCCGTCGCCGCATTCAACCTGCGCACCGAAGCGCGAGAGAATTTCACAAATCGCGCGGTCGCCCTGTATGCTGTCAGAGACAAGACCGCGCACGGTAATGCCCTCATCCGAAAATGCGCCGAGAGATAACCAGAACGCGGCATTTGACCAGTCTCCCTCAACTGTGAGCGTACCGGGAGATTTATAGCTTTGGTTTCCTTTTATATATATTTCGTTTCCGCAAAACCCGGCTTTTATGCCAAATTGCGAAACTGCCGCGAGCGTCATTTCAATATACGGCAGAGATTCCGTCTTTCCCATTATTTCTATCACGCTGTCGCCCGACAGAAGCGGGAGCGCAAAGATAAGCCCTGATATAAACTGCGAGCTTATATCCCCCGCAATCTTAAATCTTCCAGATTTAAGCCCACCGCGCACCGTGAGCGGAAGGCGACCGTCATATGATATATCCGCGCCGTTTTCTGAAAGGGTGTCTGCAAGAGGACCCATCGGGCGTTCGGGAAGCGCGCCGTGGCCGACAAACTTGACTTCGCCGCCGAGCGCCGCCGCAACGGGAATTAAAAAACGGATTGTTGACCCGCTCTCGTCGCAGTCAAGCATTGCTTGTTTTCTTTTATTTATTGGTTTTACGTTATAAACGCCGTCTTTTTCTTCTATATCCGCGCCAAGGGCCGAGAGACACCGCGCCGTCGCCGCAATATCGCGGGATGCGGCAGGACAGATTATCTTTGTCGGCTTATCGGCAAGAGCTGCCGAGATTAAAAGCCTGTGCGCCGCGGACTTTGAGGGGATTACAAAAAGAGAACCTTTTGTGTCCTTACAGGTTACCGAAACTGTCATTACTCTCCCTCCGAAAGCCCGAGGGCAAAGAATTTTTCCGTCTCTTCTTCTGAAACGGTGTACAGCACGCTCTCGCCGCGCGTCCGCGGAATAACGAGCGTTATCTTTCCGAGTGCGCGTTTTTTATCGCGCATTGCGACCGCAAACATATCCTTTGCGGAAAACTGTGCCGTTGTCGGGAGCGAAAACTTTTTGCAGAGCTTTTCTATCTCGTCTGAAATTCCCGCCTCACAAAGCCCCAGCTTTTCTGCCGCGCGGCTCATTATGCACATTCCCGCCGCGACTGCCGCGCCGTGGGATATTTTAAAATCCGAAAGCCTTTCTATTGCGTGGGCAGGCGTGTGTCCGAAATTCAGAAGCTGACGAAGCCCCGTGTCAAACTCATCCTCGCACACGACATCGCGCTTTATTCTGACACATTCCGATATAAGCTCACCGAGATTTTCGCGAGCTCCGTCTTCTATAAGACCGAACACTTTCTCGCTCCTTATCGCGCCGTACTTTATAACCTCTGCCATACCCTCGGAGAAAATATCGTCCGGAAGACTCCCTATTATCTCCGTATCGCAGAGCACGACGCTTGGCTGGTAGAACGCGCCTGCAAGGTTTTTGCCCGCCTGAAGGTTTATGGCACATTTCCCGCCGACGGACGAATCAACTGCCGCAAGAAGCGTTGTCGGTATCTGGACAAACGGTATGCCGCGCAAAAAGCTTGCGGCAACAAACCCCGAAAGGTCTCCGACCACGCCGCCGCCAAGCGCGACGAGGCAGTCTGTACGCGAAAGTCCGCGCTCTGCAAGAAATTCGAGTATTCTGATATAATTTTCCGCGCTTTTCGATTCCTCTCCGTGGGGTATTATGTATTCGCAGGTGTAAAAACCTGCACTTTCAAGCGAAGCTTTTGTCCGCGCTCCGAAAAGCGGATATGTGACATCGTCTGCAACGATTGCGACGGTGCGGCTTTTTACAAGGTGGGAAAGCTCGTCCCCGACAGTATCAAGAACGCCACGGCCTATAACGACATCATACGCGCGCGACGCGTTTATTCTAACTCTTTCCACTCCTCGTCAATCCTTTCCTTTAACTCGCGTCCCTCACGAAGCAGAGCGCAGAGCTTTTCCTCATCGCCGTCACATAATGCGTCGCGATACTCTGTGAGAGACTTTATTATACAGTCAATCTCAGCGGTGAGGTTTTCGCGGTTGTGCATAAAAAGCTCGGTCCACATAGTCTCCGAGAGCTTTGCAACTCGCGTTAAGTCGCGATAGCTTCCCGCAGAAAAGCCCTTGTGCACCTCGGCGCGCGGGCTCTTTACATACGCATTTGAAACAACGTGGGCAAGCTGTGAGGTGTATGCTATTATTTCGTCGTGGCGCTCGGCGGTCGTTACCGTTATATGCGAAAAGCCTGCCTTCATAAGACACTTTTTCACCTTTTCGAGGAAGGCTATTTCCTCGCCCTCACGCGGGACTAAAATCATACACGCGCCCGAAAACATATCCTCCGTTGCATAACGGAATCCCGAAAACTGGCGTCCTGCCATAGGGTGTCCACCGATGTATTTAAACCCGAATTTATCAGATAGTGAGAACAGCTCGGGGCACACACTCCCCTTCACGCCGCAACAGTCGATAACGACGGTTTCTCGGCTTATGAGGTGGGCATTTTTCTTCATATATTCTACCGTCGCCGTGGGATAGAGACAGAGAAAGACAAAGTCACAATCTGCGATGTTTTCATCACAAAGCTTTCCGTCAACCGCGTTTACCAAAACCGCGCGCTTATACGACACCTCGTCCCGGTCGCAGGCAAGAACGGTATAGTCTGAATTGAACTTGAACGCCTTTGCAAGTGAGCCGCCTATAAGACCGAGGCCGACTATTCCTACCGTCATTTCCCCACCGCCTCGCGCACTGCAAACACGCTCTTTGCAACATCTGCAAACTGTTCGGGTGTGAGCGACTGCGCACCGTCACACAGAGCGCGCTTGGGGTCGTTGTGTACCTCTATCATAATTCCGTCTGCGCCGCACGCCGCCGCGGCAAGAGCCATCGGCTTTACGAGGCGTGAGATGCCCGAGGCGTGGCTCGGGTCTACCACGACGGGAAGATGAGTCAGCTCGCGAAGCATCGGAACAGCCGAAAGGTCAAGCGTGTTTCTCGTGTATGTCTCAAATGTTCTTATGCCGCGCTCGCAGAGGATGATGTTCTCGTTTCCGCCCGCCATAATATATTCCGCGCTCATAAGAAGCTCTTTTAGCGTGTTTGCAAGACCGCGTTTTAGGAGAATTGCCTTTTTTGTTCTGCCAAGCTCCTTTAAGAGGTCAAAGTTCTGCATATTTCTCGCACCGACCTGGATAACATCGACATTCTCAAAAAGCTCTAAGTGGTTTGCGTTCATAATCTCGGTTACAATCGGCATCCCCGTTGCTTCTTTTGCCTCGAAGAGAAAGTCAATCCCCTCGGCTTTGAGACCCTGGAAGTCATACGGGCTTGTTCTCGGCTTGAACGCACCGCCGCGAAGAAGCGTTGCGCCCGATTGCTTTACGGAATGTGCAATACCGAGAATCTGCTCCTCGCTCTCAACCGAGCAGGGGCCTGCAATGAGGGCAAAGTTTCCGCCGCCGATTTTTACTCCGCCGATGTCAACAACCGTGTCATCGGGGTGGAATTTCCTGTTCGCGCTCTTGAACGGCTCTGTTATGCGCGTTACATTCTGCACTATATCAAGCCCCTCTATAAGCTCAACGTCAACGTTTGAAGTGTCGCCTATAAAGCCGAGCACCGTCTGATACTCGCCCTTTGAAACGTGGACCTGTATGTTCTGCTCATTGAGCCATGCTATAAGGTTTTCAACCTGTTCTTCGGCTACGTTTCGTCTGAGTACTGCTATCATCGTTTTGCCCTCCGTAATAATAAAATAAAGGCTTTACAGTGATTTACTGCAAAGCCTTCAAAAGTTTTAAGAAAACCCTCTTTTTAAGCAACAGAAATCACTTTTACCTTTTTGTGTTAAAAAAGTAAAAGTAAAAGTAGTAAAATATTGCTGATGCTTTAAGAGAAAGTGTCATTTTCTTACTTACCTTCCTGTGTTTTTAAAAATTATATCACCGCAGCAAGGCTTTGTCAATTATTTTCTTGCAGCTTTTATGAATTTTTATACCGCGCGGTCTGACCACTCACAGTCAAACGAGCTTTGCCCGCGAAAATGTGAAATGTATTTTGCAAACACCGTGTTTGACACGGCAAAATAGACAAACCCGAACACCGGGACATACATACAGATTAAATCATAGATAAAATATGTCGCGCGGAGCTTTATGCACTCTGTTTTTCTCTTCTTCGTCAATCTGAAAAACTCGCGCAGAGACTTTATCGTTCCCTTTGAATAATCCTCTGCAAAGATAAAATATGCAAAGGTATAGCGGAAGGTGACAAAAACCCAGAGAAGCGCACAGAATATGACGAGGAGCAAGGAAAGATACATAACAGGGACAATTCCCGTAATCCCTGCTATGCCTGCGAGGACAGAAGGAATTATCACAAGAGGAACCGACCACAGAAGCAGGATGAGCTTGACTGTGATGTCAAGTCCGATTGATGAAAAAACGGTTTTTATCGAACAAAACGGAGAGAACGCGTCACGCAGCTTTGCTTTTTCTCCGTTTGCAACCTTTAAGAAAAATCGGCGCACGCCCACATTCAGCGGGGAAAAAATGAGCACCGCAAGAAGCACTACTATTGCAATAAGCGCAACCGTTCTCGGCGTGAAAGTTCTTGGCATAAAAAGAGCTATAATCTCAGCAGGGTCCTGCGCCGCGCTTTGAAGCTCGCCCGGCTGCGGAAGCCTAAACGGAAAAAAGCTCATTATTCCGATGCCGATCAAAAACTCGACTATTCTCAGCAGAAACGTGCCAAACCAGTTTCCCATAAGGCATCTCCACGCATCCGCTTTCATCATTTTTCTTGCAATTTTTTCGTTCATAACAATCTCCTTACTGACCTATCCAATCAGGCGCGTCCCCGCTCGGCTGCTCTGCCGGAGCCTCTTCGTTTGCGGGAGTGTCTTCCGGTGCGGGTGCAGGTGCGGGCGTTTCGGGTGTTGCCTCGGGGTTTTCCTCTGACGGAGGTGCTTCTTCGGTCGGAGTTGACGGCACCTCCTCCGCGGGCGGAGTTACGCTTTCAACAGGCGCCGTCGTTTCGACGCTCTCGCCGCTACCTGCCGCTACGGCAGTGCCAACGAGCACGATTTCGGGCATCGGCTTATATTTTGAGTTATTTTCAAGGTATGACTCCACAAGCTTTCCGTTCTTGTCGTAAACATTTCTGTAAACCGACATAGAAAGACCTTCCTGCCCCTTCTGGTCAACTACGCGTTCGCCCTTTTTAAGCGTATTCGTTTCCTTTATGCGTGTAGTATACGGCGTTGTTGAGTGTGTCTTCTTTGTGAGCTTGACGGTTCTCACCTCGTCGGGTTCCGTTCCCATAAGCTCTATTCTTATATAGTTATTCTTTGATGTTGCAACAATTTTAATCGGGTATGCGCTTGTGTTTTTGAAGCGAAAGTCTATCGAGCCGTAAACAACGGTGGCATCCTCGCCCTTTGGCGTATAGTCAACATAGAACGCGTGGTTCTTACGCTCGACTATCTTCATATTGGCTTTAAGCGCCGCCATATAAATTGTTGAAGAAACCTGGCAGATTCCGCCGCCTATTCCGTCAACAACCTCGCCCTGCGAGAATATCGCCGCTTCACGGAAACCGCGGGCAGTTGTTCTCGGGCCGACTGTCCTATTATACGAAAACTCCTCGCCGGGGTTTAAGATCGTGCCGTTGACAAGCTTTGCCGCAAGGCGGACGTTTGCCGTTCTCTCAACCTTCTTCGGGCTGAAATATGTCTCAACGCGCGCAAGGCAATACTTAAACAGGTTTGTTTCAAGGTGCTTCGTCTGAATCTTCGGCATGGTTATCGTAAGCGGGATTTCTATAACCCTTCCGGGGTCTTTTTCATACTCCGCACGGGCGGCGGAAAGGTCAAAATCCATTCCCACAACGTGCGGGACAATCTTGTTTCCGTCTTCTCCCTTTTCGAGGTATGCGTCAGCCGCGACGGCGTGTACCTCGGAATATACCTTATCAATATCAAGCGCAACGGACGGCGCAACCTCACGCGAAATTTCCATATCGGAATAATCCTGCGCGGCAAAGCGCGCGGAAAGCTGCTCAACTGCCTTTTTTACATCAACCGTTTTGCCGTCGGCGCGCGGGTGAAGGAAAAGCTTATCGTCCTCTATCGTATAATCGGCATCAACTGCCGCAATATCGTGCTTTGTGAGTCTTTCGGTAAGATCCTCATACGCTTCCTCTGAAAAGCTTACTGAAAGCGGAACGTCTCCTCCGCCAAAGAGTGCGCCCAGAACAGCGCCTACTCTCTCAAAAAAGCCGCCTTCGTGGCCGATTGCATATGCCTCGCGCGCGGTTTCCTCCGAGCTTAGTTTAATTCCGAGTTCTGCCGCCTTTGCCTCAACCGTTGAGAGGTCTTCGATTTTTATGTTTATAACAGCGTCTGTGTAACGCTCCTCGCAGACACCGTCAAGAAGCGCACGTGCTTCTTCTTCCGTCTTTCCCGAAAGCGAAACGCCGCCGGCGGAGACACCCGGAAAGATGTTACCGTTTGCATATGTGAAAATAACGAGTGCCAGAAACAGCACAACAACTGCCGCGACTGCCGAAGCCGTCGCAACGAGCCATTTTGGGGCGCTTCCGTTTCCGAAAAATTTAATCATACATCATCCCGCGCTTTCGAAAATACTTTTTTTACATTATATAGTATATCTTTTTGATTATTCAATTTCAACTACATCTTTGTAACTTTTACGTATTTTTCCTTATTTTTATATAGCTGTTGCAAATTTTACCTGTTTTATGATATACTAACTTATTATAATCGCAGAAAGAGGAACGAGAAATGGAGCAGAAAAAGTTTTATATCACAACTGCCATTGCTTATACTTCACGGAAACCGCACATAGGAAACACCTATGAGGTTGTCCTTACCGACGCCATCGCGCGATTCAAGCGCCAGATGGGCTATGACGTCTTCTTCCTTACGGGAACAGACGAGCACGGTCAGAAAATCGAAGATATAGCAAAGGATGCAGGCATCTCCCCGAAGGAATATGTTGACGGCGTTGCAGGCGAAATCCGTGCTATATGGGATATGATGAATTCAAGCTACGACAAGTTCATCCGCACAACGGACAAGGAGCACATCGAGACCGTTCAGAAGATTTTTAAAAAGCTCTATGACCAGGGCGACATATACAAGGGCGAATATGAAGGTTGGTACTGTGTGCCGTGCGAATCTTTCTTTACCGATACGCAGATTGAGGGCGGAGTCTGCCCCGACTGCGGTCGCCCCGTAAAGAAGACAAACGAGGAAGCTTACTTCTTCAGAATGAGCAAGTATCAGGACGCGCTCATGCGCCACATCGAAGAAAACCCCGACTTCATCCAGCCGGAATCCCGCAAGAAGGAAATGGTCAACAACTTCTTAAAGCCGGGGCTCCAGGACCTCTGTGTCTCCCGCTCGTCGTTCAAGTGGGGCGTTCCCGTCACGTTTGACGACCGTCACGTCATCTACGTCTGGATTGACGCGCTCTCAAACTACATCACCGCACTCGGCTACTCTCCCGACGGCTCGGGCGAGCTTTATAACAAGTACTGGCCGGCAGATGTCCACATCATCGGCAAGGACATTCTCCGCTTCCACACAATCTACTGGCCGATTATGCTTATGGCTCTCGGCCAGCCGCTCCCGAAGAAGGTTTTCGGCCATCCGTGGCTCCTCTTCGGCACAGACAAGATGAGCAAATCGCGCGGCAACGTCATCTATGCGGATGACCTTGTCCGTCACTTCGGCGTTGACGCGGTGCGTTACTACGTTCTCCGCGAAATGCCCTTTGCACAGGACGGCACGATTACCTACGAAACAATCATCGCGCGCTTTAACGCAGACCTCGCAAACACACTTGGAAACTTAGTCAACCGTACAGTTGCGATGGCAAACAAATACTTTGGCGGCACGGTCGCACACAAGGGAACTATCGAGGGAACAGATGCAGACCTCATCGCCTGTGCCAAAAAAGCACGCGACGCGGTCGCAGCAAAGATGGACGAATACCGCGTTGCAGACGCGCTTGAAGAGATTATCTCCCTTGCACGCCGCAGCAACAAATACATCGACGAGACAGAGCCGTGGGCTCTTGCAAAGGACGAAGAAAAGCGCGACCGTCTCGAAACAGTTCTCTTTAACCTCCTCGAAGCAATCCGCTATATCGGAGTTCTCATCGCACCGTTTTTGCCCGACACGG
>JAFYPW010000079.1 GCA_017559985.1 Oscillospiraceae bacterium
GAACAAGAAAAGAGAGTTTCCGAGCGGTTTTTTAAAATGAGAAAACCGTCCCGGAGAGAAAGGGTGAGCCTCTTTTTCGGAGAAAGCGAGCCTCCGCCCGATTTTATAAGCTTTTCAATTTCGTGATAAAGCAAGAATTCTTCCCGGGTTCGGAGTGTGAGCTCGCCTATATCACGGGCTGTTTGAAGGAGAAAAAGAGTGGTTGAGAGGTTTATGATGTCACCCTCGCGCGGGATAACCGGAGATTTGAGCCGCTTCCACTCCTTGATTTCAAAACGGTAATAAAGCTCGTCCGAGTTCTTCGGAATTTCCGTAATCTCAAAGCGTTTTACGCAGGAGGTTTTCCGAACTTCACCGTAATAATAAACACCTGCATCCGTGCCGAACTTGTGTAGCGATTGATAAATCGCAACATAGCGGACGGGGAAGCAGTCGTCGTCAAGCCTTATCGCGGGGATGTGATAAAACTTACCCTTGATACACGTTTCAAGCTGCATTGTGTTCCGGAGCGTTCCGACGAGCACATCACGCGTGGAAAAATCGGTCGCTTTATTCGTGGTGAGCTTCTGCATAAGTCCGATTATATATCCGGAGAGAAGAACGGTAACCAGAGAATACCCTATTTTCTCAACCGGTATATATACGAGCGAAAGAATGAGTACCGTTAGGTCACTTGCCAGATAAATATAGCTTATGTTGATTTTGAGAGCATCTGAAAGTGACATGGCAAGGGCGTCGTCGCCGGTGGGCGCACCGCCGGAACAGACACATAGCCCGACACCACCGCCGACAAACAGCGCACCCAGTACAGCCGCTACCGCAGGATATGCGGCGATGCCGGGAAACAGCGGCGGAAACATTTCAAAAATCGCATAGAAAAGAGAAAAACCGCCTGCCGCAAAGATTGAATAGCTGATGAAGCTGTTGCCCAGCCTGCGCCAGCCAATAAAGTAGCATATTAAATTAAGCACAAAACCTGAAACGGCAGGTGAAATTTTCGTCAGATTCTCAATGAGAAGAGTCAACCCAAGAACGCCGCCCTCCGTAACACCGGAGAGCGAGTGGATGTTGTATAGACCAAAGGCAAGAATGAAACTTCCGATGAGCGACAGTATGCACGATTTGAGTTTTAATTCCATAACCATAAAATCACAAACCTTTTATAACAAAAAAAGTCTGCAAAAAGCAAACTTTATGTGTTATTATAAAGGCTATGTCGCAATTTGTCAAATTATTATTTTTGCATCGGGAATTTTACCTAAAAAGATTGTTGATTTTAAGGCAATTTTGCAATATAATAAAGTGTATGAAAATTTAAGGAATGATTCAATGGTATATAATAACATCTTAGAGGCTATGGGAAATACGCCGATAGTTAAGCTTTACCACCTTTGCGAGGAGGGCTCGGCTGATATCCTCGTTAAGGTTGAGGGGCTTAATGTCGGCGGCTCAATCAAAACCCGCACGGCCTACAATATGATACGCGACGCGGAAGAGCGCGGGCTTATCGGGCCGGATACCGTTATCGTTGAGCCTACAAGCGGAAACCAGGGCATTGGACTTGCGCTTGTCGGCGCGGTCCGTGGATATAAAACGAAAATAATTATGCCCGACTCCGTGAGTGAAGAGAGAAGAAAACTCGTAAAGCATTATGGGGCGGAGGTCATCCTCGTTCACGATGCGGGAAACATCGGCGCGTGCATTGAGGAATGCTTGAATCTTGCGCTTAAAATGCGCGATGAAGACAAAAACGTCTTTGTTCCGCAACAGTTTGAAAACCCTGCAAACCCCGCTATTCAACGCTCGCAGACAGCGCAGGAAATCCTTCGTCAGGTAGACGGACCCATTCACGGCTTCTGCTCGGGAATTGGCACAGGCGGTACAATCACGGGAATCGGCGAAGCCCTTCGTGAGAAAAACCCCGATATGACTATCTGGGCAGTTGAGCCCGAACACGCCGCCATTCTCTCCGGCGGCTCTATCGGAACGCATATACAGATGGGAATAGGCGACGGCCTCATCCCCGAGATTCTCAATTGCGATATTTATGACGATATTTGTATCGTAAAGGACGAAGAGGCGATTCACGTTTCAAAACAGCTGGCCTCAAAAGAGGGCATAATGTGTGGAATATCAAGCGGCACGAACGTCGCTGCGGCAATAAAGCTTGCACGCGTGCTCGGCAAAGGAAAAACTGTTGTGACAGTGCTTCCCGACACGGCAGAAAGGTATTTCTCAACACCGCTATTTGAAGAATAAAGAATACATTGTAAATGGAGGAATTATAAATGCAGAACAATTTACGGCCCGAATCAATGGAACGCATTACCACAAAAGTACTTGCAGACGCGTTCATTGAAGAACAGGTAAAAGAAATCCGTGCGCAGGTAGGTGACAAAAAAGTCTTGCTTGCGCTTTCCGGCGGTGTTGATTCGTCCGTTGTTGCTGCTCTTCTTATAAAGGCGATCGGCAAACAGCTCGTCTGTGTTCACGTCAACCACGGTCTTATGCGTAAGGGCGAGAGCGAACAGGTAATTGAAGTTTTCGGCAAGGAGCTTGAAGCAAACCTCATCTATGTCGACGCAACCGACCGCTTCCTAGACCTTCTCCGAGGTGTTGCAGAACCCGAGCGCAAGCGCAAGATAATCGGCGGCGAGTTCATTAAGGTTTTTGATGAAGAGGCTGCAAAGCTTGAGGGAATCGACTTCCTCGCACAGGGTACGATTTATCCTGACATTCTCGAATCTGACGGCGTTAAAGCTCATCACAACGTAGGTGGTCTTCCGGACGATATGGCTATGGAGCTTGTCGAGCCGGTAAAGCTTCTTTATAAAGACGAAGTGCGCGTTGTGGGTGAGGCTCTTGGCCTCCCGCATGCTATGGTTTACCGTCAGCCGTTCCCGGGACCGGGTCTCGGCGTCCGTTGCCTCGGTGCAATCGAGCGTGACCGACTCAATGCTCTCCGCGAGGCTGATGCAATCCTGCGCGAAGAGTTTGACAATTGCGGCCTTGCAGAAAGCGTATGGCAGTACTTCATCGCAGTACCTGACTTCAAGAGCGTCGGCGTCCGCGACGATAAACGCTATGAGGGTTGGCCGGCTATCATCCGCGCTGTCAATACGACAGATGCAATGAGCGCAACCATCGAAGAAATCCCATACGCGGTTCTCCATAAGATATGCGACCGCATCACTCACGAGGTAGAAGGCATCAACCGCGTCCTCTACGACCTCACACCGAAGCCCATCGGCACAATAGAGTGGGAATAGGAGGTTTGGACATGAACGTAGTGTGTTTGGATCTTGAAGGCGTATTGGTGCCTGAAATATGGATTGCATTTGCAAAGGAAAGCGGAATTGATGTTCTTACGAGAACTACACGTGATGAGCCGGATTATGACAAGCTTATGAAGTGGCGCATCGGAGTGCTCAAGGAGCACGGGCTTAAGCTTTCCGACATCCAGAACACTATCTCAAAGATAGACCCGCTTGAGGGTGCAAAGGAATTTCTGGATGAGCTTCGCGAGCTCACACAGGTAATCATCGTAAGCGATACGTTTACGCAGTTTGCGCTTCCGCTTATGAAAAAGCTCGGTATGCCGGCTATATTCTGCAACGAGCTTGTTGTAGCTTCTGACGGTGAGATTACCGGCCACAGAATGCGCTGTGAAAACTCAAAGTACACAACCGTTAAAGCTCTCCAGGCTATGGGATTTGACACCATCGCCGCAGGTGACAGCTTCAACGACCTCGGAATGATTAAGGAATCAAAGGCAGGATTCCTCTTCCGCAGCACAGAGCAGATAAAGCGCGACTATCCGCAGTACGAAGCGTTTGAGAGCTATTCAGACCTTCTTGCGGCAATAAAGAAAGTATTGTAAGAAAACTAAAAAGCTTGGAGCATTATGCTCCAAGCTTTTTGTTATTTTGCAAGCTTATCTGCCTTTTTTTCAAGGACAGAGTATGCGTCAGACACCTTGTTTTTCATATCGCAAAGCTTATCCGCCTCTTTGCTTACCGTTGCGTTTCCGGACTTTATCATACTGCGTACGGACTCGCGGCTCGGACCGCCGACGTGAATCTTTGTTTCAACGTTTTTGTACGGGTCGAGGATGGATGAAATTTCATCTTCGCTCATATTGATTTCAAAACTGAGAACCTTCTTTGACTCTTCGGAAATTCTTTCGGGCGTAAAGCCTGCGATGAGGGATTTATCCTCAAGAACGATTGAAACGATATTTCCGACGATATCGTGAGCATCGGTGAAGGAGATTTTATACTGCTTTACCATATAGTCTGCAAGGCTTGTAACGGTGCAGAGATTTTCTGCCGCCTGACGGACTGCTCGCTCGCGGTTTACGCGGCAGTAGGTTACGCTCTCTATCATACAGATAAGCATCTGCTTTACCTGGCTTATCATCTGCCAGTAGGGAAGCGGGATTTCAAAAAGGTCCATTGTATTGCTGAATGAGGTTCCCTTTAAGATTGTCGTAATAGCTGCCTGACCGCCGATGATGTGGCCTGCCTTTGCGCGGGCCATTTCGAGCGATACGGGATTCCTCTTCTGCGGCATAATGCTGCTGCAAACGGCAATTTCACCGCCAACCTCCAAAATTCCGTTTTCAAAGGTCGACCAGAAATAAAGGTCTTCTGCGGCACGGCTTATATTCGTTGCCATAATCGAGAATGCAGATGCAAGCTCAAGATAATAGTCGCGCGCGCTTATGCAGTCGAGAGTGTTCTCTAAAACAGAGTCGAACCCGAGAAGAGATGCAAGCCCCTCGCGGTCGATGGGGAAGCTCGTTCCTGCAAAGGCGGCGGCACCGTAGGGCGAACGGTTTGCGTTTTCGTATGCGTTCTTTATGCGGACAAAGTCGCGCGAGAGTGCGTTGTTGAGCGCCGTGTAGTAATGACCGAGAGTTATCGGCTGACCGGGCTGAAAGTGGGTGTATCCCGTGATGACGGTGTCGGTGTTCTCTTCAGCTTTTTTGAGAAGAAGTGTCTGAAGCTCAACGAGAAGCTCAAGAACCTCCCACACAGAGCGGCGCGCCGCCATGCGGTTGAGCACTGCCGCAATATCGTTGCGGCTGCGACCGAGGTGGAGTTTTCCGCCGATGGCGCTGCCGACTTTTTCAAACATACGACGCTCGACGTTGAAGTAAAAATCCTCAAGCTCGCCCTTGACGTCGTCCTCCGTCATATTTTTTTCGACATATCGAAAACCTGAAATAATAGTGCCTGCAGACTCCTCGTCAAGAAGACCGTTTTCTGCAAGGGACACCGCAAAGGCGATGTTTAAACGAATCATATCGGGCAGCGCAACGCGAAAATCGTTTGCGATTTCGTTCCTTACGACCTCGTTTGCAAAACGCCCGGACATAGCAACTTTGATACTTTCTCTCATGGTAAGACCTCCGTATAAAACAAAAGTTGAACTTTGATAATCTTATCACATCAGCGACAAAAGGCAACGAAAAGCTGTATTTTGATGTTTTTGATGCGCTTATATTGAAAAAATATCAATGTAGTGCTAAAATTGGGAAATGCAGGGCGTTGTATCGGTGATTTAAACGTGTTACTATCTAATCAGATCCGGAGAGGTGTATTTTAAATGCCACATAAAAAAACGTGCATAGTTAATTATGAACTGGTTTCGCAGATCGTAAAAATCGACTCTGAAACCACAAAAGCGACATTGCACGAAGAAATAGAAATCAAGTGCTTTTATGAAGGAAGCGCAATTCTGCTGATCGGCTCGGAAGAGGTGCCCGTGAAAGCAGGAGACGTTGTTGTTATAAATCCATACGAATTTCACGCAACAGTTGCGGTGGGCAAAAATTCGGGGAAATACCATATAATAATGGTTCCGCTTGATTTTTTCTTCGGAATTGAGGAGCTGAATTTAAGGAAGCTCTTTTTCAGCGAGAAGAAAATGTTTAAAACACTATTTTCGGCTGACCGAGAAATTTACGGTATTCTGATAAAAGTTGCCGACGAGTCGAGAAAAAAAGAGGAGTTTTATGAGCTTCGGATAAGAAGCCTTCTTATGGAGCTTTTTTCTCTGCTTTTGCGCCGTGGTCTTGCCGATTCGGAGTATTCCGTTGCCGAAAAAACAACGATTTCACTGTATGGGCTTATTGATCCGGCACTTTCCTGCATTAAAAGGATGTATTCTGAAGAGTTGACGCTTGATTATCTCGCTGGACTTTGCGGAGTGAGCAAGCACTATTTTTGCAGAGCGTTCAAATCAATAACAAAGAAAACTCCGATGGAATATCTGCGTGATTACCGTTTGCAGATGGCAAATATTCTGCTTTCGGATAATGAGAACGGAATTTCGGAAATATCGGCACTTTGCGGATTTTGTGACACCAATTATTTTTCAAGATGCTATAAGAAAAAGTACGGTGTATCCCCGCGCGAGAGCCGAAAAGAAAAGATAACAGGCAAAGCTGAATAAAAGTATAAAAGAGGAGATAGCTTAAATGGAAGATGTTAAGAGTATCAAAAAAATAGATATTCATGCTCATGCAACAGCATTTCCACAGTATTTTCCACCGTTCTGGGGTGGAGGTCAGCGCTTTATATCCGCAGAGGAGACCATTGCGTTTTATGACAGACTCGGAATTGAAAAGGGCGTTCTTCAACCCCTTGTTGCTGCTGAAGCAAAAACAACTCCGTCAACAACGGAAGAATGTAAATACATAGTTGATAAACATCCGGACAGATTCATCCTGTTTTGCAATGTGGATCCGCGTGCTATTACCAACACTCCGGATGCGGATTTCAGCGGAATTCTTGCGTTTTACAAAGAAAAACTCGGCGCAAAAGGTCTTGGAGAACTTACTGCAAATTTGTATGCAGATGATAAGAGAGTAGATAATCTTTTTGGCGCGTGCTCCGAGATGGAGCTTCCCGTTACTATCCACCTTGTTCCGGATTTTATATCGTACGGGCTCGTGGACGAGCTTGGCCTTCCGAGACTTGAGAAAATGTTGAAGAAGCATCCGAAGCTTAAAATTCTGGGACATTCTGAACCGTTCTGGAGTGAAATTTCGGCAGACAATACAAACGAAACACGAGGCGGATATCCGCAAGGCAAGATTATTGACGGTAAAATAGCGGAGCTTATGAGAAATTATGAAGGGCTTTATTGCGACCTTTCTGCAGGAAGCGGAACCAATGCAATGACGCGTGATCCTGAATACACAGCACGTTTCGTTGAGGAATTTTCAGACCGCATTCTCTACGGATGCGACTTTACCGCAACAAGCAATACTCATCCGTTCAAGCTTACGGAGACTCTTGAGAAGATGCTTGATGACGGTGTGATAAGCCCTAAGAATTACAAGAAAATTGTCCGCGACAATGCGGTAAAACTTTTGAAGCTGTAAAAGGAGAGAAAAGCAATGGAAAAATTGGCTATTCACGGTGGAAATCCCGCAAAAACAGTTCCGTATACATACGGCAAGCGCTTCGGAGATGCAGAGCTTGCAAACCTCAAGGAAGCCCTTGAGCAGAACACGCTCTTCTATTGGAGCGGCAATATGACGAAGCGTCTCTGCAAAAAGTTTGCAGAGCTCTACGGTGAAAAATACTGCGTTGCAACAAGCTCGGGAACAGCATCCATCCACGTTGCGCTCGGTGCGCTCGGAATCGGTCCGGGCGATGAGGTTATAACTTCTCCGATTACCGACAAGGGAAGCATAATCGGTATTTTGTATCAGAACGCAATCCCTGTCTTTGCGGACCTTGATCCGCACACCTACAATATGACACCGCAGTCAATCGAAGAAAAGATTACGGAGAGAACAAAAGCGATAGTCGTTGTTCATCTTGCAGGTAATGCCGCAGAGATTGACGAAATCGTCCGCATCGCAAAAAAGCATAATGTCTACGTCATTGAAGACTGCGCGCAGACATACTGTTGTGAGTATAAGGGCAAATACGTCGGAACGTGGGGAGACATCGGGTGCTTCTCGCTCAATGACTTCAAGCACATCTCCGCAGGTGACGGCGGTCTTGTCCTCATAAACGGAGACAACGAAGAACTTTATCACAAGGCATTTATGTTTGCAGATAAAAACTACAACCGCTTTGGTGAAGAGCTTGTAAAGAACGTTCCGTCTCTCGCTCCGAACTACCGTATGAACGAGCTGACCGCTGCAGTCGGCCTTGCTCAGCTTGACAAGGTAGTTGACATTTGCAAAAAGAGAAACATTTACGGCGACAGACTCACCGAGGCTCTCAAAGACATCCCGGGAATCAGCGTTCATAAGGTGCTTGACGGATGTAAGTGCTCATACTGGTTCTATATGCTCCGTATAAACCCCGATGAATTTACGGTAAGCCGCACGGAGCTTTCAAAGGCATGCAACGCAGAGGGAACATATGCATCTGACGGATATATCAGAATACCTGTTTACCTTGAGGATATGTTTAAAAACAGAACTGCATATCTCGGTGGAACGGAGTATCCGTTTGACGGAACTCACGGCCGCTATATTGAATATAAAGAGGGTGACTGCCCTGTTGCCGAGGAGATTCTTAAGACTTGCATGAACGTATCGGTTGACGAGTTTTTTACGGAGCAGGACTTTGAAGAGACTGTAAAGGGACTCAAAAAAGTATTTACATACTATCACAAGTAATGGAGAACGGAAAAATGAAACAGTTTCGCATAGGAATCGTCGGCGGAGAAAATTCGCACGCAAACGAGTTTTCGTTTGCTATCAATATGCCGGATGAAAACGGAAATTACAGATACCCGGATTGTCGCGTGACGTGTATCGGCGGACACTACCGCGAGGCAAACGAGGCTGTTGCGCGCGAGTTTAAAATCGACAACGTGTTTGATAATTTTGAAGAAATGGTGCCTGTGGTTGATGCGGTAATCATAACTGCGCGCGACGGAAAATATCACTACGAATTTGCAAAGCCGTTTATAGATGCGGGCATCCCTGCTTTCATCGACAAACCGTTTACCGTCGATTCCGATGAAGCGCGATCTCTCATCGCACTAGCAAAGGAAAAACGCGTGCCTCTTTGCGGAGGGTCAGTGCTCAAGTTCACAAACGGAATTTTGAAGCTTTCAAAGCTTGTAAAAGAGACGGATGAAGAGATTATGGGCGGCGCGCTTTCAGCACCGGTCGCATTAAACAGCGAATACAGCGGATTTTTCTTTTATGCGTCGCATCTCGTTGAGATGACTCTTGCAACGTTTGGTTATAATCCGAAGAGCATAAGCGCAAAAAGACACGACAAAACAGTTTGCGCAACGATAAATTATGATAACTTCAGCGTTACGAATCACTTTAAAGAAGGCTGCGGAAGTTATACTGCAGAGGTATATACTTCAAAGGATACATATTTTGAAAAGCTTGACTTTGCAGGAGCCGGCGAAAGGGAATGGGACGTGTTTGTCGATATGCTCCGCACAGGCAAGATGTATAACACATACGAAGAGCTTGCAATCCCCGTATACTATATGGAAGCCATAAAGCGTGCATATGAATCGGGAGAAACAGTAACGATAGGATTTTAAACAGAAGAAATGCCGTGGGAAAACCCGCGGCATTTTGTTATTTAAGGTTGATATTGCCCGTTTTTTACTGTATAATGAAAATGGTAGGAATACAAAAAATGCCGTCAGAATGTTTTTAGGGACATTCTGGCGGTATTTCTATTTTGTGGTGGTGAGAAAATGGCAAATTGGACTTGTAGTCTTTTTGAAGAAGATTTATACAACAAAGACTTCATAGAGCTTGCGGATTGGCTTGAAGCCTGTCGTAGCGTTGTGAAGCCAGAATATTGCAGTAGTGAAGAAGATTATATGTACTCTCTTGGAGCGTTCTGTGACGAGTGGGAGGGACATTACGAGTATCACAACGCCACCTATGAGAAAAACAGCATTTATAGGTCTGAAACAGTCTATAAGGCTCTTGGCTATATCTGGTTTAAGGAACGCCTTTCTATCATTTGTGATTATGGTGAGGGTGAATATATTTATCCTGCCGATACATATAGCAATCTGAAAAGTAGTGTTGTTTCTTCTGGAAAAACTTTTGACCGAATCAGAGGTTTGTATGATGAAACACACGAAGCTGTTCAGAACGCATTTATAAATGATGGTGAGGATTTTAAAGAAAAGATTCACGACTACATTTCGAATCAGAGTTTCTGTGCCTATAAATTCTATATCCGTATTTTGAAAGACGGAAAGCAACTTACCGACAAGACCTACCGAGCATTTATTGAACAATGCGAAAAAGCTGAATTGTACGATGAAGATTACGAGGTTATTGCAAAGAAGAACAATTATAATAACGCTCTAAAAGAGTTTGGTATTTCAAAATCGGTTTATAACGATTGGAGAAGTTCATCTTACTGCGAAAAAGACTTCGACAAGAAGATGTTCGTCAATATGGCGTTCATTTTGGGATTGAATTATGAAAACGCTGAAAAATACTGCAATTTAAAGCGGTTTCTGGAACTGTGGAAGTAGATACTTATTCCAAACTTTCGAGTGGGAATAAGCAGCCAAAACACCTGTTTTGTACTGAATTTATTTAAAAACGCAAACAATTATCTTGATTGTTTGCGTTTTTCTACTGCCCGGCTTGACCGTACCCGATTTACATAATATAATATAAAAAAAGCATTTTATGGGGTAGGAATTATGATACATAAGTTTTTTGGAGGCAGAGTTATTCTCGGAAACACATTCGCACCTGACGGAGTTGCAGTATATACAAAGGGAGAAAAAATAATCGCGGTAACGTGTGACGAGCTTCCGTTTGACGTTGCACACGACGCCAAAGGGAAATATATTTCCCCGGGATTTATTGACATCCACGTTCACGGCGGCGGTGGGAAAGAGTTCATAGACGGAGATGAAGAATCGTTCCTCTTTATAGCAGAGCTTCACGCAAAGCACGGAACGACTACACTTCTTCCGACGGCATCTACTGCGACAACGGATGAATATGTTGCTATGTTTGAGACCTTTGGGAAGGTCGGCAGGAAGAATGAAAAGGGTGCATATATGCCCGGAATTCATATGGAGTCGCCGTATTTCTCCCGTGCACAGACTGGTGCCCAGGGATCACTTATACGCGATTTTGACAAAGAAGAGTATACAATGCTTATCGATCGCTACGGTGAGCTTATCAACCGTTGGAGCGCAGCTCCCGAGCTTCCCGGTGCCGACGAGTTTGCTTCTGCCTGTCGTGAGGCGGGGATAAAGATGTCAATAGGTCATTCTGATGCCGAGTACGACCGTGTTATGGAGGCGTATGACCTCGGTTTTGAATGTGTAACGCACCTTTATTCCTGTACGAGTACGGTGCACCGAAAAAACGCATATCGCTATGCCGGTATTGTTGAAGCTGCTTATATGATAGACGGTATGGATGTTGAGATAATAGCGGACGGCAAACACCTTCCCTCATCGCTTCTCAAATTTGTCGTAAAGCATAAGGGACTTGACCGAGTTGCCGTTATAACGGATGCGACGAGATGTGCAGGGCTTCCCGACGGCGCGGAAAAAATGTTTGAAAACCCGAACTTTATTATTGAAGACGGCGTGGCAAAGCTTCCCGACCGCTCGGCATTCTCCGGAAGTGTATGTACAACAAACAGACTTGTGCGCAATATGATAAATCTGGCAGAGCTTCCGCTTCTCGATGCTGTAAGGCTTGCGACGGTAAATCCTGCGCGCATGGCGGGACTTTCCGGGCGCGGCGTTATCCGCAAGGGAGCATATGCCGATATAGTCGTGTTTGATGACAACATAGATATATCGCTTACTATGGTTAACGGAAACGTTGTATTTGAAAAATAACGATAAAAAAAGAGCTGAACCGCAGGTTCAGCTCTTTTTAATTCATTACTACTTTTCGTTTTTGTAGATTTCTTTAAAATATTTGTAGGTATCAACTTTAAGCTCGCCGCAAGCTGCTTCGTCGCAGGCGACAATGCCGTTGGGGTGCATTTGAAGAGCACTGATTGTCCAGGCGTGGTCAACGCCGCCCTCGACACAGTGACGAAGAGCGCGTGCCTTATTGTGACCGTTGATAACGAGAAGAACTTCCTTGGAATCACATACTGTGCCGACGCCTACTGAAAGAGCAGTCTTCGGAACCTTGTTCGGGTCATTGTCAAAGAAGCGGGAGTTAACAATGAGAGTGTCCTCCGTAAGAGCGCGGACGCCCGTGCGTGAGGAAAGAGATGTGAACGGCTCGTTGAAAGCAATGTGACCGTCAACACCGCTTCCGCCGAGGAAGAGGTCTATACCGCCGTAGGAAGCAATCTTGTCTTCGTAGCGCTGGCACTCTGCTTCGAGGTCCGGAGCCATACCGTTGAGAATGTTGATGTTTTCTGCGGGGATGTCGATGTGATTGAAGAAATTGTCGTGCATAAAATACCAGTAGCTCTGGTCGTGCTCTCTCGGAAGACCGACATATTCGTCCATATTGAATGTGACGACGTTTTTAAAGGATACCTTGCCTGCCTTGTTCATTTCGATAAGGTTCTTGTAAACACCGAGCGGGGAAGAGCCTGTGGGGAGACCGAGCACAAACGGACGGTTCTCCTTGTGGTTGTTAATCGCTGCGGCGATGTGTTCGGCAGCCCATTTGCTCATTGCTTCGTAGTTGTCTTTGATAATAAGTTTCATTTTAAATCACACTCCTGAAAAATGTAAGGATTTCTTTACGCAATTTCCTTTATGAACTTATTATACACCTTTTTTTTTGTTTGTCTACCATTTAAACGAAAAAATTTGTAAACATCAGTTGGCAATTTGCGGATTTGCAGATGCGCGGTATGGCTTTGGTATTTTTATATAAAATATATATTTTTTAAAATGTAAAAAATGCCCTTGACGATGGAAAAAAAACGAGATATAATGCGAATGATAATGGGTAGAAATCAGCCCAAAAAAGTAAGAAAAGGTGAGTTGTTATGTTGAAAGCAGGATTTGGAAGAATTGATATTACCCCGCCGCTCGGAACATATATCGCAGGGTATTTTGACCCGCGCTATGCAAACGGTGTTCTTGATCCGCTCATGGCGACAGCTGTTGTTTTTGACGACGGCGAGCGTCGCGCAGTTATCATCAGTGTTGATAACATCGGTCTTAACCAGTATTATATGGATGAGCTTCGCCCGGCGGTGGCAGAAGCTGTCGGAACTGTGCGCGAAGGCGTTTTCGTTCACGCGACACACATCCACACAGGCGCCGCTGTTGCAGAGGCAAGCTCCGGCGAGGGTGTTTCGAGAAGCCCTGAATATGCAAAGTGGCTTATAAAGAGAATTGTGGATGCGGCAACTCTTGCGGTAAACGATTTAGCTCCCGCAAAGATGTTCTATACAAAGGGCGAGGTGCGCGACGTTGCATTCGTCCGCCGTTTCCGTATGAAGAACGGTGAAGTCCGCACAAATCCCGGTTGGCAGAATCCCGACATTGACCACGCGCTCGGAACACCGGATGAAGAAAGC
>JAFYPW010000080.1 GCA_017559985.1 Oscillospiraceae bacterium
CCTCAGAAAGTCTCAGCTTTCGAATATATTCACTTGGTGCAACTCCCGTATACTCTCGAAATAACCTATGTGAATACCAAGGAGAAAACAGAGACGCTTTTGCTAAATCATCAAGTGTAATTTCATCTATGATATGTTCCTTGATATATTCTTGCATTCTCTGAACTGCCAAAGTTCTTTCATTCATACTTTTCGCCTCCTTTTTAGAAGATATATTCATTATATCAACTCAGAAAGAGATTTTCTCGACTGTTTTTGCTTTTTTATATATTATCTCACGAAAAAGATAATGTCAATTTATGAATAAAAACAGAATGGTTTATAGAGAACTAATCTTTTTAAAAATGCACCGCTAATATTTTTGTATTTAAATTGACCGTTAGTGCCAAAAACCACCGGTGTACAATGTACCCCGGTGGTTTTTAATAAAAGGGTGGGACTTGAAGCCTAAGAGGGTATGAGCGTAAAGAAAACGATTGATAATCGTTTTTAGCGAGTATGCACGAGAAGGGTACCGAAAAGCGAAGCTTTTGGGTCGACGAGTGTGAAAACTGTGCCGGGCACAGTTTGTCCCACCGCCCGCACCAAATAAAAAACCGCTTGAACACCGGATTTTTCAGTGCTCAAGCGGTTTTGATATCTTTTTCTAGACTTTTCAAATCTCTCCAAATCTCTTTAAATTAGTCATAGAAAGTAGTCAAAAAGTAGTCAAAAAAAGAACCCCGCATTGTTTTTGAGAAAAAACAAGTGCGGGAAATGTAATTGTTGTTGAGGTTGATAACAAAGGACGAGCAACACTCTCTTTGAAGACGATGTATATAAATAAATCAACAAGGCACACATCGGCGAAAGTTCCTGTTGAAAAAACAACCGCACCTTCTTGGACGTCCGAAACGACCGTGCCGAACGCTCTTGACAATACAACTGTACACAGGAGAGCGGGGATGTCAAGGTGACGGCGCTCCTGCAAAGCCGGGCTTTACGCCAACGGAGTACAGTAAGAAGATAGGAAACAAGACAATTTGCGCGCTTGACTCTATCGAGAAAAAGATAGGCGTTCATATCTCTATCGGCGCACCTACGGGGAATGCACCGGGCGCACATAACGGATATTATGAAAACGGGAATATAGTAATTGCGCAGGACGCGGAAAATCCGCTTGAAGTTGTTCTCTGCCACGAGGTGACACACCATATGAAGAGAACAGATCCGGCAGAGTTCACAAATAAAGGGTAATCTTATTATGCGAGATTTGATTCGGAAGATGTAAACAAAAATATATATGGCGATGATTATTCTGATGATGCAGGAAAAGACGCAAAAATAAATACTGGTGCAGACGGTTTTATTTTTGAATTGGTAGAAAATTCTAAATACGATGGATCTGCAAAAGAAAAGGGCAAAAAAGGCAAAGCGCATAAAGAAGTAGGTTTGTGGGATTACTTTATAAAAAAGTGCAAATTGACGGAAAAGTGTTTGACCTTATCGCAAATGTTAGAAAAAAAGCAAGCGGAAAGTTTGTTTATAGCATTCAGCTAAACAAAGATAAAAACACAGAAGCAGATCCGCCCGAAAACCACACAAAAAAGGGTGGCGTCAATGGGGCGCAAACTGCTTCTACTAACAGTATACCCGCAAATTCCACCAAAGTCAACAGGCAAAATTCGTTAAAAACAGCGGACTTGCTTTCTCCGGATTATGGGAAGGTTGCGGACACGCCCTCTCAGTCGACTACGCCGACAGCACGCCCCGTGAGAGAGCCTTTGGGAAACGAGGCGCCGGGGCTTGATACATATTTTAACGACATCGAGGAGCGGGCGCAGGTTATACAGGACAAATGTGTGCTGATATCGTCCGGACATACAACCCCCCTGATGCAGGAAAATATAATTACTGCATCAGGGGGTGTCTATTGTCCGTTTTTACTGAATCTGTTCATTTTAATAAACAGATTATTCTTTTTCAAGTGCGAGGGTTTTTGTTGTGATGTCGCAAACCTCTGCCGGGCCGTAGTACTGGATAGCACCCGGATATACATAAGAAGTCTCGACAGCCCAGCTGTCTCTGTGCGCTTTAAAGAACTTAAACGGTTTTCCGTCAAGCTCAACAAGCGCCTTTTTGATAACCGGCTTATCCTCGCCGTGGCGTCTTTCAATGTTCATCATCTTTGTTATCGGCATACCGCCTGCAACCCACTCTGTTGCCGGCTTTGAAAGATTTGAAATCTTTGAGAGATAGCCGTTGTAGCCATACTGAATGAGCATAAATGCGTTGTAGCCGAGCGAGTAGCAGTAGTCCGCGTCAAAGTTTGACGGGAAAGCACATCTGCCCTCGTAGCCGAGGAAGTGGTGAATTGGGGTAAACTTACCGCTGTATGCGCCGGCAGCCTTCCGTGCTTTGAGCTTGTCTGCAACGAGTGCGGAGAAGAGTTTTTCAGACTCGATGAGAGAAACCTGAACGTTACCGTGCGGGTCGCGCTCTAAGAAGAGCTGCTGCTGGATGCCTTCGGGGAGAATTGCAAAAACTTCCATAGAAGCTTTTGTAAGCCCCTTTTCGATAAACGCATATTTATCAGCCCAAGTGGGAAGTGCGTTGAATTCATCTGCGCGGCTTCCTGCAAGAAGCTCGTTGATTTCTGCGATGAGAACGGAAAATTCCGGAACAAACTCGACAACGCCCTCTGGGATGAGCGCAACACCGAAGTTCATACCCTTTGCCGCTCTGTTTGCAACGGAGTCTGCAATGTAGTCTGCAATCTCGGAAAGAGACATCTTCTTTGCTGCAACCTCTTCGGATATAAGGCAGATGTTCGGCTGTGTTGTGAGAGCACATTCAAGCGCAACATGGGAAGCAGAACGGCCCATAACCTTGACAAAGTGCCAGTATTTTTTAGCAGAGTTTGCGTCTCTTCCGATGTTGCCGATAATCTCGCTATATGTCTTCGTGGCAGTGTCAAAACCGAAGGAGCACTCAATGTCTTCGTTTTTAAGGTCGCCGTCAATTGTTTTCGGGCAGCCGATTACCTGAACGCCCGTGTTGTTTGCGGCAAAGTACTCGGCAAGAACGGCTGCATTCGTGTTGGAATCGTCGCCACCGATGATTACAACAGCGGTAATACCGTGCTTTTTGCAGACGTCGGCAACTATTGCAAACTGCTCTTTTGTTTCAAGCTTTGTTCTGCCGGAGCCGATTATGTCAAAACCGCCCGTGTTTCTGTAAGCGTCAATATAAGCATCGTCAAAAACAACGAAATCGTCCTCAATAAGACCGATAGGTCCGTTTTTAAATCCGTAGAGCTCGTTTTCGGGGTTTGTGGACTTTATTGCGTCATACAATCCGCAGATGACGTTGTGCCCGCCCGGAGCCTGACCGCCCGAGAGAATAACGCCGACGACCTGCTTCTTTGCAGGTGCGGTATTCTGTCCTTTTTTAAAAACAATTTCCTTCTTTCCGTAGGTGTTCGGGAAGAGCGCGGAAATCTTTTCGCAATCTGCAACGCTTTTTGTCTCTGCACCCTCCAAAACGCTTATTTCGGAAATGCCGCCGCGAAGCATCGAGGGAAGCTTCGGAACATATTCGTAACGCGCCTTCTGTAATGATGAAAGTGTCATATTTTCTCTCCTTGTCTTGTTTATGCAATACGCTAAACAGTATACCATATATTGTCGCGGACGTAAAGATATATGTTTTAAATTACGAAAAAAGGGCATAGAAATACCCTCAACCGTGTAATCTTTCACCTTACAACGATTGAGGGTTATTTCTGTTCACTCTTGATATCTAACATCAATTTAACCTCTCTTTCTTAAACTGAACGGTTTATTCTTTTCGGGCCTTTTCAAATCTATATATAAACTATTTTGGTTTGGGTTTTTCCTTAACCCCGTCACTCTTTCTTCTTTATTATGACCCTTTTATAAACCGTTTAAGTTTTACCTGAACATCGGTATCACCCTTTCTTTGTCTATATATTAACACACTTTTTTGGGGTAAACAATGGGCAAAACAGCCAAAGTTTGGCGAAAGTTTTTATTAAAAAGGGAGAAATGTGTTTTGTGAAGCGATTTTTTGTTGACATGGGTGTGTCGTCTGTGGTATCATAAATTTGTTGGGGCAAAGAAAAACGGAGTCGAAAGACTCCGTTTTTTGTCATATATTCAGTTCTGCTTGCGCACTATTGTGTACTCATCGCCCGGATGGTAGTACGGACAGCCGCGCTTTGAAAAGATGTCAAAGCGTTCTGCGTCGTCCTCATCCATATCGATAATGCAGAAATAGTCGCCGTATTCTTCGTCGTATTCATAGTTTAAGCAAAACTCACACATTGTTCCCTGCATTTTGTCCTCTCCTCACAATCAGTCGTTCCAGTAGTCAACCTGCTCCGGCAGACCAATGTCACGAACACGGAATTTCGGCTCGACACCGCGAGCGCGCTGCTCTTCGTAATTTCTGAGGGTCCGGAAAGCGTATTTTCCGAGAATGATGATAACCGGCATATTTATAAGAGCCATACCGCCCATAAATATATCTGCAAGACCCCACAGAAGGTCTGCCGAAAGGCCTGCGCCAACAAAAATCACAAGCGAGGCTATAATGCGGAGGATTGACATTGTACGTTTTGACGGCACGCGCTTTGCGATATATGCGATAACCTGCTCTACATAATAAAGATTGCCGAGAAGCGTTGTAAACGCGAAGAGAATCATGGCAACTGTAATAAATATCGGGCCGAAGCTGCCGAGTGTTGCTGAAAGCGAGAGCTGAACATACGGCGCACCCGAGATTTCAGCTGTCGGTTCAATTCCCGATGCCATACACATAAATGCCGTTGCAGTGCAGACGAGTATTGTGTCAAGAAAGACTGACAATACCTGAACAAGCCCCTGTTTTGCGGGGTGTGAAACTTCTGCGGAGGCAGAAGCGTTGGGTGCCGAGCCCACACCGGCTTCGTTTGAAAAAAGTCCGCGCTTTATGCCGTACATAACGCACGAGCCGGAAAACCCTCCGAATATTGCGCGAAGGTCGAATGCCTCGGAGAATATGCGCGCGAAGATCCCGGGGAGACTTGTGATGTTGAGTGCAACGATAACGATTGCAACGAGAATGTAGATGACGCCCATAATCGGAACGAGGAAGCTTGTTACGGAGATAACGCGCTTTCCGCCGCCGAGGAGACACCATGCGCAGACAGCGGCGAGAATAAAACCGATAATCCACGGTGAGGCGGAAGGGTTATAAAAGCTATATGATGAGAAGGTGGACTGCAAATTATAAGACGCAAGCATATTAAAGCCGAAGCCGTAGGTAAGAATAAGAAAGATTGAAAATATTATTGCAAGAGCGCGGCTTTTAAGTGTTGCCTCGATGTAGTAGGGAGGCCCTCCGTAGCTTCCGTTTTCTCCGCGCTTTTTGTAAATCTGTGCGAGTGTGCTTTCGACAAAAGCGGACGCCGCACCAAGCAGCGCGATGACCCACATCCAGAAAACCGAGCCAAAGCCTCCGAGACAGAGCGCTGTCGAAACACCGATTATGTTTCCCGTACCCACGCGTGAGGCCGTAGAAACCATAAGCGCCTGAAAGGATGAAACACCGTGCCCGTCACCGGGCTTTTCGGTGACCGCGCGTATCTGCTCACCGAGCAGGCGGAATTGTACGAAGTGGGTCTTCAAAGAAAACCAGATGCCGCCGAGCACGAGGATGAGAATCAGAATATAGCTGTAAAGCGCGTCGTTTACAACAGAAACTATGTTGTTTAGCATATAAATCCACCTCCGTAATATTCTTTACAGATTATAACAGGATAAACACAGAAGGTCAAATAATAAAATGCCAAAACGACAAAAGAATGTGTTAAAAATCCTAAATAAATTACATTGTGTAAAGGGAAAAGATGTGGTAATATAAAAAACAGGAGGGGATTTTTAATGAAAACAGTAAAAGTACAGCCATTGACATTTGAGGAATTTGCACCGTTCGGAGAGTTTTATGATATGGCAAAGCCCGACGGATATGCACTCTGCGGAGAAATACATAAGTTCTTCCCGGATAGAATTTCCGCAGACAGTGAACACAGGCTCGGTTTTTCTCCGATAGTTGTAAAAAAACCCGAAAGAATGATTATAACGCAGCAGGAATACCACACAACAACTTGGGAGATGATTCTGCCGCTTGACGACGATATGATTGTGCACGTTGCTCCCGCTTCGGCAGGAAAAATAATAACAGACAGCGTGAAGGCATTTCTCGTTCCGAAGGGAACAATGATAAAAATGCGCGCTGCAATATGGCACCTCGCTCCGCTTCCGGCAAACAACGAAAGCCTCACGGCGATGATAGTGCTTCCCGAGTGCACCTATGCAAACGACTGCACAGTTTGCGATATCCCCGAAGACGAGCAGTTTGAGATTGTAAAATAGAAGAAAAGATAAAAAAGGAGAGGATGTTGCCATCCTCTCCTTTTTGTGGTAAAATCAATTTATTGATATTAAAAGTATAAAAGGACCGGAGGAAATAAAAATGGATTACAAGAAACTTCAGAACGGAAGCGACATCAGAGGTGTTGCCCTTGAAGGTATCGAGGGTCAGAACGTAAACCTCACGGAGGATGTCTGCCGTGATATCGGCCGCGGCTTTGCGCTGTGGCTCACAAAAAAGACCGGCAAGACAGAAGGTGTTCGCGTTGCAATAGGCCGTGACTCCCGCCTTTCGGGTGAAAATCTTGCAAAGTGGCTCTCGTCAGCACTTGTAGAGCAGGGAATTGATGTTACCGATTTCGGTATGGCAAGCACACCGGCTATGTTTATGGCAACGGTTACCGAAGGCTATAACTTCGACGGCACGGTTATGATTACTGCAAGTCACCTGCCCTTTAACAGAAACGGCTTTAAGTTCTTTACAAATGCAGGCGGTCTTGAATCCTCTGATATCAAGGAAATTCTCGCGTTTGCAGAGAGTGACGAAAAGACAGGTCTTTGCCAGGGCAAATACCGGACAGGCGAGTTTATGGACAAATATTCCGAAATTCTTGCAGACAAAATCCGCGCCGCAACAGGCGAAGAGCGTCCGCTTGAAGGCTTTAAGATTGTTGTTGACGCCGGAAACGGTGCAGGCGGCTTCTATGTAGACAAGGTTCTCAAACCGCTCGGCGCAGAGACAGCCGGCAGCAGATTCCTCGACCCGGACGGAAGTTTCCCGAACCATATCCCGAATCCCGAGAACAAGGAAGCTATGGAGAGCATTACAGAGGCTGTACGCGAGACCTCGGCAGATCTCGGAATTATCTTTGATACGGACGTTGACCGCGCAGGCGCTGTGCTTTCCGACGGAAGTGAACTCAACCGCAACCGCATAATCGCTATGCTTTCTGCAATTCTTCTCCGCGAGCATCCGGGAACAACCATAGTTACCGACTCCATAACATCCGAGGGCCTTGCAAAGTTCATCGCAGAAAAGGGCGGCATTCACCACCGCTTCAAGCGCGGCTACCGCAACGTCATCAACGAGTCGATCCGTCTCAACAAGGAAGGACACGACAGCCAGCTCGCGATTGAGACTTCGGGCCACGGTGCTTTGAAGGAAAATTACTTCCTCGACGACGGTGCATATCTCGTAACAAAGCTTCTCATTGAGCTTGCACGCGGCAGAAAGAACGGCTATACGCTCGAATCTCTTATCGAGACGCTCGAGGAGCCGGCAGAGAGCGTTGAATTCCGTATGAACATTGAACTTTCCGACTTCAAGGAATACGGACAGAACGTAATTGAAGAGCTCAAAGCATATGCAGAAAAAAAGGAAGGTTGGAGCCTTGCCCCGAGCAACTTTGAGGGCGTGCGCGTAAATCTTGATAAAACCTGCGGCAACGGCTGGTTCCTGCTTCGTCTTTCACTTCACGACCCGCTTTTACCGCTCAATATTGAGAGTGCGGATGTCGGCGGCGCGAAGAAGATAGTAGGCGAGCTTTCCGCCTTTATCGCACAGTATGACAAGCTTGATGCAAAAACACTTTTAGACTTCGCAAAATAAGAAATAAACCGCTCGGCGTTTAAACGCCGTGCGGTTTTTGTTATATACCTTTCATTGAAAGACCGATTCTCTTTTTGTCAAGGTCAAGGCTTATTACTTTTACGGTAACAACATCTCCGACCTTTAAGGCCTCTGACGGATGGCGGATGAACTTGTCGCTTATCTGAGAGACGTGGACGAGTCCGTCCTGATGAACGCCGATGTCAACGAATGCGCCAAAGTCAATAACATTCCGTACCGTGCCTTTGAGTGTCATACCCTCTTTTAAGTCCTTCATATCAAGAACATCCTCGCGGAGAAGCGGAGGGGGAAGCTCGTCGCGCGGGTCACGTCCCGGTTTTCCCAGCTCGCGGAGAATGTCCTGCAATGTGGGAACGCCGATGCCGAGCTTCTCCGCAAGAGATGTGATACCTGCGGCGTTTGCCTTTGCGGAGAGGGTCGCGCCGTTTTCGGAAAGGTTTTTAATGTCCATACCGAATTCGGAAAGGAGAGATTCTGCTGCCTTGTAGCTTTCCGGGTGAACACCCGTGTTGTCAAGTGGGTTGCGGGAATCGGCAACGCGCAGAAAGCCTGCACACTGCTCATAAGCCTTGGCACCGAGCTTCGGAACTTTTTTAAGCTCTGCGCGTGATTTGAAGCTGCCGTTTTCTTCACGGTATGCAACGATGTTCTTGCAGACTGCCGAAGAAAGACCCGAAATATGGCCAAGAAGCGCACTTGAAGCTGTGTTGAGGTCAGCACCGACGCTGTTGACGCAGTCCTCGACAACACCGGAGAGTGCGGCTTCAAGCCTTTTTTGCGGCATATCGTGCTGGTACTGACCGACGCCGATTGCCTTGGGCTCAATTTTGACAAGCTCTGCAAGCGGGTCCTGCAAACGACGCGCGATAGAGACTGCCGAGCGAAGCGTTAAGTCAAACTCGGGCATCTCGTCTGCCGCCGCCTTTGATGCGGAGTACACGGATGCGCCCGCCTCAGATACTACCATATATGAAACCTTGTCGGGAATATCGCGTAGTATTTTTGCCACAAAGAGCTCTGTTTCCTTTGATGCAGTACCGTTTCCTATTGCAATTACGTCTGCCTTATGGCGTGAGATTTTCTCTTTGAGGACTTGCGCGCTCTTTTTTTCGCGGTCCTCACCGTGGGTGATGTAGAGAACATCGGTGTCAAGAACCTTTCCGGTTTCGTCAACAACTGCAAGCTTGCAGCCCGTGCGGTAGCCCGGGTCAAGACCTATTGCAATTTTGCCTTTGACAGGCGGAGCCATAAGAAGCTGGCGCAGGTTTGTGCCGAAAAGCTTTATTGCATCTTCACTTGCCGCGTCGGTAAGCTCCGAGCGGATTTCACGCTCAATTGACGGGAAGATAAGGCGGGAGTAAGCGTCCTCGCACGCGGCAGAAACGAGACTTGCCGCGGCGTTTGTGCCTTTGACGAAGAGTGAGCGGATTGAGGTGAGAGGCCTTGTGTCTTCCATATCAACCGAGACCTTCAAAAACTCTTCCTTTTCACCGCGGTTGAGCGCAAGAACCCTGTGCCCTGCGATTTTCTCTACGGGCTGTTTGAAGTCGTAATACATTGAATAGACGCTGTCTTCTGCGTCTTTTGCGGCTGTTGAAGAAACGATTCCGTACATCTTCGTGAGATTTCTTACTCTCTTTCTCACTTCCGCATCGTCGGATACGTCTTCTGCAATAATATCCATAGCACCTGCAAGTGCGGCGGCAATGTCCGGAACCTCTTTTTCCGCATCAACGAAGTCTGCGGCAAGAGCTTCGGGATCCTCTCCTGTCTCCTGCGCCGCGACAATTGCGTCGGCAAGCGGCTCGAGCCCGCGTGCGCGCGCAACGGATGCACGCGTTTTGCGCTTCGGGCGGAAGGGACGGTAAATATCGTCAATCTCTGCAAGGGTGGTGGCATTTGTGAGGAGGGTGCTTATCTCGTCTGTAAGGTTTCCCTGACCGTCGATAAGCGCGCGCACCTCTTCGCGGCGCGCGTCAAGGTTTCTTAAATATTCAAGTTTTTCGGAAATCGCGCGGATGAGCTGGTCGTCCATCGTTCCGTGTAGCTCCTTGCGGTAGCGCGCAATAAAGGGAATTGTGTTTCCTTCGTCAAGAAGCGCGATTATGTTATTTACATATTCTTCTTTGACAGAGAATTCCTTTGCTATAATTTCTGCATAAGACATATTACTTCGTCTCCTCTTCTGCAATTTTTCTGATGTATGATAAGTACCCGCTCTGTGCAAACGATATGTGGTCGTTTTCAATAACGATAATATGGTCGTCAAGCTGTATGTTGACGGCCCCGAGCGCCGTATAAAGAGCAAGTGTTGTCCGAAGGTCGTCGTCCGACGGGAGAGCGTCGCCGTTTAAGTGATTATGTGCAATTATTATGCGCGCCGCATCGTTTGCCAGCGCAAATTGCAGAACTTTCCGCACGCTTA
>JAFYPW010000081.1 GCA_017559985.1 Oscillospiraceae bacterium
ACCCTTGTCTGCTTCGACCCGGATTTATAACAGCGGAAATGCTACGAGCAGTGATTCCCGATCTTATCATTGCGGAAGCCGTGTTAAAAGAACTCCCCAACAGCGAAAAAGCACTTTCCCCGGGATTAAAGCACAAACATTACGCACCTAAAGCAAGAACCGTATGTATTAAAGGTTTATGCGAAAATGCCGTAAAATATGTAAAACTTGACGGGAAAATAAAGAAGACTGTAATCTGCTTCAACGGTGAAGAGGATAAATTCGCAGAGTGCAACGTTATAGTTTACGGAAACAGCAACGACTACGAAGAACTTGCAGAAAACTTGTTTGATGCGCTGAGACAGGCAGATGTCTCCGAGTGCGATAAAATATACGTCCGCATCCCCGAAATTGACGAAGAAACCGTCAACGGCGTTCTTTTAGCCGTATACAACAGACTTCTCAGAGCCGCAAGTTTCACGATAATCGATTGCGACTTGGCCGCCACAGGCAAAGTGCTGGGTATAACAGGCCAAAGCGGCGCAGGCAAAGGTACCGTTTGCAAAATTCTTGAGGAACAGAATTACATCCACATAGACACCGACAAGGTCTGGCATGAAATAATTGACAGCAAAGCAGAAGAATTGGAAAAAGCCTTCGGTAAAATCACGGATGAAAACGGCAAAGTTGACAGAAAGGCTCTCGGAGAGAAAGCTTTTTCATCCGAAGAAAGCTTACAGAAGCTGAATGAAATAGCTCACAAATCAATAATGGCAAAAGTCTCAGAAATCATAGACGAAAACAGAGCCAAAGGAAACGTATTCTTCACAATAGACGGTGCAGCTCTTTTTGAAGCAGGTGCAAAAGAAAACTGTGATGCGATAATCGCGGTTATTGCAGATAGGGAAACTCGTTTAAAGAGAGTAACCGCACGGGACGGAATTGATGAAGAGCGTGCAAGAAAACGATTTGAAGGGCAAAAGGATGAAGAATTCTACACATCAAATGCAGACTTCACCCTCATCAATGACGATCTGAGCAAATTAAGCGATAAAATCAAAGACATATTAAATAAAATATAAGATAATAAACGTAATTAACTAAAATAGTTGAAGGAGAAACTACAATGAGCGAACTTTTATACACACCCAAGAACGCATACGAAGTACTTTCCGCAGAGGAAATCAAAGAAGCCTACGACTACTGCGAAGGTTATAAAAAATTCCTTGACAACGGCAAAACAGAAAGAACTTGTGTTTCATATTCCATTGAAATAGCAAAGGCTCACGGCTTTGTTGAATTTGTTGACGGTAAAAAATATAATGCAGGCGACAAAGTATACGTAAACCAGAAGAACAAATCTGCAATCTTTGCGGTTATCGGTTCCGAAAGCCCCGAAAAAGGATTTAACATTACAGCGGGTCATATTGATGCTCCCCGTCTCGACATTCGTCCCAACCCTCTTTATGAAGACGGTAACATGGCATATTTAAAAACACATTATTATGGCGGCATCCGTAAATACCAGTGGACAACTATCCCATTGTCTCTCATCGGCGTTATCTGCAAAAAGGACGGAACAACCGTTAACGTAAATATCGGCGAAGATGAAAATGATCCGGTATTCTATATTACCGACCTTCTTCCCCACCTTGCTAAAGACAATAAACCCATCCAAGGTGAAGATTTGAACATCGTTATCGGTTCAAGCTTCGATAAAGAAGAAAAAGAAAACAAAATCAAAAAAGCAGTTCTCAAAATCCTCAATGAAAAATACGGCGTAACCGAATGTGATTTCCAGACAGCTGAGCTTACTATCGTTCCGGCGGCAAAAGCAAAGGACGTAGGTTTGGACAGAAGCCTCATCGGTTCATACGGTCATGACGACAGAGTATGCTCATATCCCGCATTTACCTCTCTCCTTTCATTGGATAAACCCGAAAAAACAAGCGTTGCGTTCCTCGTTGACAAAGAAGAAATCGGCAGCGCGGGAATCACAGGTATGAGAAGCGCATTCGTAACAGATTTTCTTCTCGCACTTTGCGACGGATACAACGCGAGAATCGCATTCAAAAACTCCGCAGCACTATCCACAGACGTTGGTGCGGCATTTGACCCCACTTTCCCCGAAGCATACGAAAAGAGAAATTCCGCGTTTATAAATTGCGGTCCCGCTATATGCAAATACACAGGTAGCAGAGGTAAGTCCGGAGCTTCCGATGCTTGCCCCGAATTTATCGCAAAGCTCGCAGGCATCTTTGATGCAAACAACGTTCTCTATCAGTTCTGCGAACTCGGAAGAATCGACCAGGGTGGCGGCGGAACAGTTGCGCAGTTCATTGCAGACAGAAATATCGAAGTTCTCGACGTTGGTGTTGCAATGCTCTCAATGCACGCACCTTACGAACTTGCTTCAAAAACAGATATTTATATGTTGCACAAGCTTTGCAAGGCTTTTTATGAAAACTATTAATCGGTTGTCTTAAAACAAAGATTTAAACAACCGATATCAGAACAGTTTAGGAGAGGAAATCATGAAAAAAGCCTTTAAAAAACTCATTGCAACAATAACCTCTTTAATTTTGATGCTTTCGGTCTTAACGGCCTGCGGCGATACTCATAATCTTCTTGAGTTTATCAGTGCGGAAGCTACGGGAACAGATCTTGAAGGATATGAGCTCAAAATCATAGACAGAGCATCTGAACCCGGCTATACGTTTTTGGAATACAAAGAAAACACAGCAATTTATGATTCTCTTCTCCAACATATTGAAACAATCGAAAAAGAAAAAAATTGCATAATAACATTTACCCCATCTTCGCACAATAACATATCAGATTTAGTAGCAATGGTAGCTGCAGACAATTTGAACGCAGATGCAATGTACGGATACCATTCCGATTTGAAAGAATTGGCTCGTGGCGGAGTATCTCTTCCCGTAAACGATTATCAAAATATCATAGATGTCAAAAATTTTGAGAAGTACGGCACACCGTCTGTTCAGGAAGTTAATTCTTACAAAGGAAACATTATTGCTCTCGCACCTCTCGCCTGGCCGGCAATTCAGCCCAGCTCCATTGACCTCATCATATTTAATATGGACCTCGTGAGCAGATACGGTAAAACTGCGCCTCAAGAATATCTTGAAAGTAAAACATGGAATTGGGAAGCCCTCGAAACTGTAATTTCCGATTATTATGTTCATGATCCAGATAACCC
>JAFYPW010000082.1 GCA_017559985.1 Oscillospiraceae bacterium
ATATATCTAAAAGAAGCCGCACTTTCAGAGTGCGGCTTCTTTTAATACTTAATATAAATTACTCTGCTTTGTCTGCCTCTGCTGTAAAAGGTGATGAAGAAGCTTTTATTTTGTTATAAAAGTTAGCATATGTAACCTGTTGATAGGGGAAAACCCATATTCCGGCGATGCCAAAGGTGAGAGCGACAAGGAGCCACCAACCGATGAAAGAAAGACCCAAAACAAAATAATCAAGCTTGTGTCCGCGCATCATTTCCTCAGAGCGTGCTATTGCTTCCAGAGCGCCCATACCTTCGTTTTCAGCGAGAATATACATTGACATTGAATATGCAATTCCCTTGATGATGCCCGGTATAATTAAGAGAAAAGACCATAAAAGGACAAACAGCCCTGTGAAAAAGGAGACTTTGAATGCTCCCCAAAAGTTGCTGTAACCGGAAAAAAGATCCTTCACCATAGGTTCAACGCCTTTTGTAACATCAAGGTATATTATACAGAAGCTCAGAGAAAGCGGCGCAGATACAAAAATGAATAAAGCCCAAGCCCCTAAAACCGGTACGAAGCCGGAAATAAAAGAAGCGGCAAAACAGATCAAACTGTATAGTAGACTGATAACAAAAAGTATGCCTATTTTACCCTTAATCTGTTGCTTCGCAACACTTTTGATTTCTGATCTGTTCATAAAGCATTCTCCTTTTTATGTGTTATATTGGCCTTTACAATATATCACATAAAGGCGGTTTTTGTCAAGTGCGCACGGGCTCGCCGTTTTCTGATATTCCTATTATTCCGTAAAGCTCGCCCGAAATTTCGCAAGGGGTGAGAAGGCAGAGAACATCGGGGCGGGGGAAAGGTTTTTTCGTAAGCAGAGGGATGGCGAGCTTCGTCGGAGAGTTGCTGTCGTTTGAGAGTGTTCCTTGTGACTTTGCAAGCGCGCAGAGTATTTTGTTTCCCGAAAGAACTTCGGGAAAATCCGACAGTCTTTCCCATTTGTCCGGAAGCTCATCTTCAAGGCGTGTGTCGGACAGGACAAAAGCATATGTAATATCTTCAAAAGTAAGCCCTGTCCCCAAAAGTGCAGTTTCAGAAACCGTTTTCTTTGCTGAGAATGCCGCACCGTCGGGTGAGAGTACGCCGACAAGGAGTGTGCCGCCATGGCCTCTTACATAGGCTCGCAGAAGGCCTTCGTGGCTTGTGTATGTCTTTGCAAAAAAGTAAGTGTAAAGCCCCTCTTGCCTTGCGATAAGAGAGCCGATTACGGATGGACCGAGATATAGCGGGAGAGTTTTTTCCATAATACCTCCTATAAGACGGAAACAAGCCGCAAAGCAGTTTTTGCTTTGCGGCTTATCGTTTGTTTTAGTTATTAGTTAATCGTGTAAGGACCGCGCACGAGAAGTGTCGCGTTTGATGTTGCCTTAACGCCTCTGCCATCGACCGTGCAGAGGTAGAGGTGGTTAACTTCGAGAGCGTTGCCGCCGGCGAGGTTTGCGCCTGTTGTCATATCGATAAGACCGGGAGTGCCGGAGGAAACACAGGTTGCAGTGCCGAGACGCAGAAGAACCTCACAGCCCACTTTTGCGGTTATTGTCTGACCGGAGGTGAGCTTTACGAGAGCAAAGGTTGAGCTCTCTCCGCCCTGGTTTCCGACCTTCTGGGCAACAGCTTCTGCAACGTTTGCAACAAACGAGTCTGTCACAATCTCGTCTGCGCTCTTTGAGGTGTACTGGGAAATCTTATCGTCAATCTCCGAGGAAATCGAAGCTACTTTTTTGTCAAGCTCCGTGCCGAGTCCGTCTGTTTTCTCGGCAATGATTTCGTCTACCTTTTCGGAAATCTGCGGTGCAAGAACGTTGTTTATGTAACTAAGGCTGACCAGCGGGTCGTCCGAAGTTCCATATTCTGCCGCGATTGCTATAAATCCGGCAACAACGAGCACCACGAGGAGAAAAACGGATGTGAGAGCTTTCCATTTCTTTTGTTTCATAAGTTTACTACCTCCGTAAATTTCTTTTGTATCAGTTTATGGCAAGACCGAAGCTTACTGCTATTGCATCGTCTACGCGGTGCATAAGGTTATCGTCAAGCCTTCCCATTTTTTCTTTAAGTCGCGTTTTGTCTATTGTTCTCACCTGTTCAAGCAGGACGACGGAGTCTTTTGAGAGACCGAAGTTCTTACCGCCGAGCTCAATATGGGTGGGAAGCTTTGCTTTGTTTATCTGTGATGTTATTGCCGCGGCGATAACCGTTGGGCTGTGACGGTTGCCGACGTCGTTCTGGATAATCAGAACGGGGCGCATACCGCCCTGCTCGCTGCCGATGACAGGGCTTAAATCAGCGTAGTAGATATCTCCGCGCTTTATGCTGTAATTCACTAAAATTCACGCTCCGCAGGAATGTAGTAGCCGGAAAGCTTTTCCGACAACTATATTTTTCCACAGGCGGGCATATTTTAATCAAGAAAGAAAAAATTTCTAAAATTTCTCATTTCTCCTCCGGATTATTTTATGCCGGAGAGTTGGTATATGTGCGCTCAACGCGCTTTGAGACTGAGGTAAGGATTTCGTATGTAATCGTCTTTGCAAGGCTTGCGTGTTCGTAGATAAGCTCGCCGTCAAAAACCGTTGCAACGTCAAACTGTTTTACTTCCGGAATGTCCGTAGCATCGACTGCGATAAGGTCCATACATACGTTTCCCAAAACCTTCGCGCGCTTGCCGAAAAGCTTTACTTCGCCGCATCTTGAAAGCAGGCGGAAGAAACCGTCGGCATAGCCGCAGGAGAGAATGGCAATTTTCATATCCCTCGTCGCGCGTTCCGTGCGGTTATAGCTTATGTAGTCACCCTGTTTTATTTCGCGGACATCAGCAACCGTTGTATAAAGAGTCATTGCCGGGCGAAGGTCGAGCGGCGATTCGTTTTTTCCCATAGGGGAAATACCGTACAGAATAAGACCGGGACGAACACAGTTTAAATGTGTCTTTTTATAGTTTATCACAGCCGCACTGTTTGCGCAATGGCAAAATTTAAATGTTGTACCGCGACGGGAAAGTTCATCAAGAACAGCTTCGAATGCGGCAAACTGCTCGTCTGTGAAGCTCTCGCTTTCTCCGTCAGACTCTGCAAAATGAGTGAAGATACCCTCGGCGCAAAGTGACGGGAGCTTTGTGATTTTTTCTGCTTCGTCCGCTGCGGGAAGCGAAAATGCGGTGTGTGCGTAGATTCCCATACGCGTCATTCCCGTATCAAGCTTTATATGGATTTTAATTTCGGATGAGGTTTTTTGTAAAGCGTCGGAAAGAGCTTTCGCGTAAGAATAACTGCCTACTGCCTGAGTGAGACTGTTTTTTGCAAGAAGGTCTGCATATTCGGGCGGAGTTGCGCCGAAAATAAGGATGGGCAGTGTAATACCGCCTGCTCGAAGTTCTAGCGCCTCGTCAAGACAAGCGACGGCAAGCATTTTTGCTCCGAGCTCGGTATAAAGCCTTGCAAGCTCCACGGCTCCGTGACCGTAAGCATCGGCTTTTATGACAGTGATTATGTCCGCACCGTCTACGTGGCGCGCAATTTCGCGGAAGTTGTGTTCAATGTTTTTGAGATTAATCTCTGCAAAAGCTCTTTTCGGAGTGTTCATCTTATGTGTGTTCAGCCCTTTCAAATTTGCATTGTATTACGCGCTTTCCGTCTGAAAAAATCTCGGCAAAAAGCGGTAAAAATTTTTCTTTTGAAAACCAAGTGCGATATTCAAGAATACTTTCTTCCGATGCTTTTTCGGAGATAACAAGGAAACTATCCTGACCGAATATTTTTGCATTCTGTATTTCTCTGAAATTTCCCTCTTGCCAAACATTCATAAGAGCGGGAAGGGCGGAAAAAGGGGAGAGACCGCTCGCGTCAAGCGGACCGGTTTCGAGATATGCGCCGTCAAAAGAAAGAGTTCCGCTACCGTCCTGTACCGTTAGCGCGATTCCTTTGACGTCTTCCGGTGCGATTACCGTGATACGCCCCTGTTTTTCTTTTTTATAGATATATTCAAGGGTGTGGGAAGTTTCCCGTGAAGGAAAGCTTGATGTTACGGAAACCGCGTATGTCGCAGACGGAAGTGTACGGAAGGTTTCCGTAATTTCGTCGCCTGAGGACGTGGGTGCTGCGCAGGAAGCAAATAAAACAAGAAATAAAAGGAAAAGTGCGATAATTCGTTTCAAGAGCGTCTTTCCACCTCGCATATAGCAGATTTGAGGCTCTCCAACATATCAGACGGAGTCATTGCATATTCGCCGTATTTCTCGGCGGCAATATCACCGGCTCTTCCGTGGAGCCACACTCCAATATATGCTGCTCTTTCGGGTGGTATACCCTGACCGATGAGTGATGTAATGATACCTGCAAGGATGTCGCCACTGCCGCCTTTTGCCATACCGGGGTTTCCGGTCGTGTTGATGAAAACATCACCGCTTTTTGTGGCAGTAACTGTTCTGTGTCCTTTGAGAACCAGTGTGCAGCCGTTTTTCTTTGCGAAATTTCCTGCAAATTCTTCGCGGCGGGAACGGTCAAATTCGGGACACAGGCGCAAAAATTCGCCCTCGTGTGGTGTGAGAACAAGCTCGCGCGGAGAAGAGATAAGAGAAAACTTTTCTCTTGCGATGAGAGTGATTGCGTCGGCATCGCAAACGAGCGGCGCACCGTTTGCCCGAAGCTGGTTTCGCACAAGGCGAAGGGAACTTCTTTCAAGAGAAAGTCCGCAACCTGCAAGGACAGCGTTAAAGCCTGCGGGGATTCGTTTCCTCGATATCAGGATGGGCTCGGAGAGCTTTTGTGAGAGAGTCGGGCGTATTTTTTCCGGAACGGAAAGAAAGACAAGCCCGCTTCCTGTGTTCACTGCCGCCTGCGCGGAAAAGAACGCAGCTCCCGTGTAGAATTTGCTGCCGCACAGAAGCAGAACTTTTCCGAAATCGCCCTTGTGAGAATCCTCTTTGCGGCGGGGAAGCGATATTTGTTCTCTGACAATTTCGGTCATAAAGTCACATCCTTATAAAAGCTCAAACAGGTTTACGATATTAACATCCTTGCGCCCGGCATAGTTTACGGTATAAGCCGTGCCGCTGTTGGGGCGGGAGAGATAACACAAGAGAATGTCAGCCGTATCCACCAGTGCGCGGTTGCGGAGATGCATACAGAACTGGTCGTATTTGTCGGTTATATATAAAATCTCATCTGCAAGTGAGATGATGCGTTCGTGTTCCGCGCGGTTTGCAGCAGGCCAACGTGATGTCTGGTTGCGGCAGGGGAGAATCATCCGCAAAGAAATATTTGCCCCGCTTTCGCGTTTTTCAAGGACACAGCGTGCTGCGAGAAGATCAAAGCCCATTGCCCCACCACTGCAAAAAGTGGAAACGCCCGAGGCGATAAGGTCATCAATGGTCTTTGAAAGAAGGGCGGGCAGAGTCTCTTTGTGTATTCTGTATATTTGTCTGTGCCCGGAAAAAGAGCACGTCAGATTGTTCATATGTACTAACCACCTTATGCGATATATTATAGCATATATTTTCATATAAAAACAGTATTCAAAAATAATTTTATAAAAGTATTTACTTTTTCGGAAATGTATGATAGAATAACCAAGCATGCTAATGTGCCGTAGTTTCGGCCGGCTTTGCACAAATCCCGCGCCGCAGTTTCCGGGTCAATGCCCGATATCGGGGATGTCACCCGCCGGATACTTCGATGCGAGGAAAATAAAAAAAGAAAGGTGAAAGAAAAATGATTCTCAAAGAGAAAAAGACAGAGGTTATCACGAATAACCGCCTCCACGACACTGATACAGGTTCTCCGGAGGTACAGATCGCGATCCTCACACAGCGTATTGCAGAGCTCACAGAGCACCTCAAAGTTCACCACAAGGACAATCATTCCCGCCGTGGACTTCTTAAAATGGTAGGTAAGCGCCGCAGCCTTCTCAACTATCTCCAGAAGAAGGATATCGAGCGTTACCGTGCAATCGTTGCAAAGCTCGGACTCCGTAAGTAGTCTGCATCTCCCCCGGACGGAGCTCCGTCCGGGGGATTAAATCATCCACGCCGGAGGTCTTTTCAGCAGATGGTTTTGTTTAGCAATTGGAGCTCTTGCCAAAGCTTTTGACAACGGCTCCAAGTGCTAAACCCACAGCGAAAAGGCTCCTCGGCAAATTAAAATGTAAAGGAGCGAAAAAAATGAAAGAAATGGTTTTTTCAAAGAACAGAATGTTCGAAACAGAACTTGCCGGCAGAAAGCTTGTAATTGAAACCGGCAAAATGGCAGGCCTTGCAAACGGCTCCTGCCTTGTCCGCTACGGTGAAACAGTTGTTCTTGTAACGGCGACAGCATCTGACAAGCCGCGTGCAGGCATCGACTTTTTCCCGCTTGCAGTTGACTTTGAAGAAAGACTCTACTCCGTCGGACGTATCCCCGGAAGCTTTATGCGTCGTGAGGGAAGACCGAGTGAGCGCGCAATCCTCACATCACGTCTTATAGACCGTCCTATCCGTCCGCTTTTCCCGAAGGACCTCCGCAATGATGTTGCAGTTTCTATCACGGTTCTCTCCGTCGATAATGACAATGCACCCGAAATTGCAGGTATGATAGGAACATCCGTAGCTCTCTCAATCTCCGACATTCCGTGGAACGGACCTATCGCAGGCGTTTCAATCGGATATGTTGACGGCGAGTATGTCGTAAACCCGACAAGCGCTGAGCGCGAGAAGAGCACAATGAGCCTCACTGTTGCAGGTTCTGCCGAGAAGGTTGTTATGATTGAAGCAGGTGCTGAGCAGATCCCGGAAGATGTTATGTTTGACGCTATTATGCTTGCACACGAAGAGATCAAGAAGATAGTTTCCTTCATATCCGACATTCAGGCAGAAATCGGCCTTGAGAAATTCGAATATGACCAGGTTGAGTTTGACAACGAGCTCTTTGAAGAGCTTCGTGCAAATATTCTTGACCGTGTACGTGAGTGCATGGATACAGACGATAAGACAATCCGTGACAAGCGCCTCAAAACCCTTTCCGACGAGCTTATTGAAGAATACTCCGAGAAGTATCCCGAAATGGAGCAGTTCCTCGGCGAGTGTCTCTATAAGCTTCAGAAGATAGTTGTTCGTCAGTGGCTTCTTGAAGGCAAGCGAGTTGACGGCCGTGCTCTTGACGAAATCCGTCCGCTTGCAGCAGAAGTAAGTGTTCTTCCGAGAACACACGGCAGCGGTATGTTTACACGCGGTCAGACACAGGTTCTCACGGTTGCAACTCTCGGCACGATTGCAGATCAGCAGAAGCTTGACACAATCTACGAAGAAGAGTTCAAGAGATATATCCACCACTATAACTTCCCGTCCTACTCGGTAGGTGAGGCTCGTCCGAGCCGCGGCCCGGGCCGTCGCGAAATCGGCCACGGTGCTCTTGCAGAGCGCGCACTTGAACCGGTTATTCCGAGCGAAGAGGAATTCCCGTACAGCATCCGTCTTGTTTCCGAGGTATTGAGCTCCAACGGCTCTACTTCACAGGGTTCTATCTGCGGAAGCACGCTTGCCCTTATGGATGCAGGTGTTCCGATTAAGGCACCGGTTGCAGGTATCTCCTGCGGTCTTGTTACAGACGAGGATAAGTGGCTCACATTTATCGATATCCAGGGCGTAGAAGACTTCTACGGCGATATGGACTTTAAGGTTGCAGGTACAAAAGCAGGTATCACGGCTATTCAGATGGACCTCAAAACAGACGGTCTCACACCGGAGATTATCCGCTCTGCGCTTACAATCACACGTGATGCAAGATATCAGATTCTCGACGAAATTATGCTCCCGTGCATTGCAGAGCCGAGAAGCGAGCTTTCAAAGTACGCTCCGAAGATGCTCCATATGACGATCGATCCGGAAAAAATCCGTGACGTTATCGGCAAGGGCGGCAGCGTAATCCAGAAGATCGTTGCAGACACAGGCGCAAAGATTGATATTGAGGATGACGGTAATGTTTACATCTCCGCTATCGATTCCTCTGCTTGTGAAAATGCAAAGAAGGTTATCGAGACAATCGTTTTAGACCCTGTTGTCGGCGAGCTTTACTACGGTAAGGTTGTCCGCATTCTCCCGATAGGTGCATTTGTTGAAATTGCTCCGGGAAAAGACGGAATGGTTCACATCTCAAAGCTTGAAAACCGCAGAGTTGATAAGGTTGAAGATGTTCTCAATGTCGGCGATATGACATGGGTTAAGTTTATGGGCATCGACGATAAGGGCAGAACAAACTTCTCCCGTAAGGATGCTTATAACGAGCTTGCAAAGCGCGAGCAGGAAAAGACAGAAGAATAATTCAATAACTAAAAAGCCTTCCGGAAAACTCCGGAAGGCTTTTTTTGTTTTAAATACTTTGAAAAAGGGAAGAATAGAGACGGGTGATTTTGTGAAAAAGCTTGTTTTTGTTCTGCTCCCTTTCTTTTTCTTTGCTCAAAATATTTCTGCGATAGTGGCAGATGATTATTATCTGAATAACCGTCCCGCAATTGAGGTTTCAAACCGCGCGGAAAACATTATGCCAAACACTTTGCGTATGGAGCTGCACGAGGGCGAGAGCGAGACTGTAACCGTCTCGCTTTTGCCTGAAAAAACGCGGGATAATGCGATTATGTGGCAGCTCCGTGGCGGAGAGGGTGTTGTTGAGATATATCCGGATGGAAAAAACTGCACAGTACGCGCAGTAAGCGAAGGGGAAAACATTCTTCTGGCAAGGACTTACGGCGGTGCGGAAACTGAAATTGCAATCCGTATCATAAAGCCGCAGGAGACGAGGTTGCGCAATTTCGAGCTTGAAGAAGAGGTTGAAAAAGAAACTGTTTTTACGGAAAAGATAATGCAAAACATAATAAGATTTCTCATAACGTTTTCGGTTATGCTTATTTTTGCCGCAGTTGTGTTGTATTTAAAAGCGAAGAGAGAAGAGGAATGAAACGTATGCGTGATGAACTCAAATATGCAGTAAGCGGACTTCTTGCAGGACTTGCAAACGGATTCTTCGGGGCGGGAGGCGGGATGTTTCTTGTGCCTCTTTTTTGCAGATGGGTAAAAATGGACGAGAAGCGCGCATTTGCGACATCACTTGCGATAGTCCTGCCGCTCTCTGTAATTTCAGCCATAGTATACTTGAAAAACGGAGTGTTTGACATCCGGCGTGCTTTTCCATTTCTCGTGGGTGGGCTTGTCGGCGGAAGTGTCGGCGGAGCGGTGTTTAAAAAAGTCCCCGCGTCCGTTTTGAGAATTGCTCTCTCACTGTTTATAATTTATGGAGGAGTGCGCGCACTGTTTGCGATATAGGAGGTTTTAGTAATGGGTTTCATAGGCGATGCTTTTGCGGGTGCGATAACAGGCGTGATAACAGGATTCGGGATAGGCGGCGGAACGCTTCTGATTCTGTATCTTACTCTTTTCGGCGGGTTTTCTCAGACAGAAAGCCAGGGGATAAACCTTCTTTATTTCATACCGAGCGCGGGTTCGTCACTCGTTTCTCATATTAAAAACCGATGTATTGAGTGGCGTGCCGTTATATTTGCGACAGTTGCGGGGTGTGCGACAACACTTCTTGGAAGTATTGTCGCATCAAAGCTTGATGTGACGCTTTTGCGCAGGATTTTCGGTGCTTTTCTCTTGTGTGTGGGAATATCTGAGTTGTTTTTTAAAAAGAGAAAAAAATAGAGTGCGCGGTGCGCACTCTAAAATTTTTGCTCTTTTGCATATTCAATGAATTTCAGAACATCGCTCGATATGTGGCGTTCCTTGTTCCATAAAAGGCAGACCTTTGATTTTATGGGCTCGCGGAGCGGTATGCTGACAATGTCGGGGATTGTTTCTGCGATATCGCGAAACATAAAGCCGCAGGCTATTCCCGATGAAATAAATTCCTTTATCATATACAGCTGAGACGAAAGGTGAACGATATTTGGTTCTATCCCTGCTGCGGCAAATGCAGAGGTTATAACATTATACTGGATGAAGCCCTTGTCAAAAATTATGAGCGGCTCATCGCGGAGGGTGCGCAAGTCAACCGTTTCCTTTCCTGCAAGGCTGTGTTCGGGGTGGACACAGAAAACAGTTTCCACCTCACCGAGATTCAATGATGAAAACTTCTTTCTGTCGCCGATGTCTGCCGGAATTATTACCAGGTCAAGCGATTCGTCGTTTAAAGACTCAATGAGACTTGCCGCACCAAATTCATGTGTTGAGACATTTATATCGGGATATAACTTTTTAAAACCGCGGTAAAGCTTTGGCAGGTGAGAGATTCCCGTCATCGGCGGAATACCGATTCTTATGCCGCGCCGCTCGTTTTGAAGGTTTGACATAATAAGCGAAAGCCTGTCCGCTTCTTCAAGAAGCTCCTGCGCGTGGCGGAGAAGAACTTCTCCTTCGGGAGTAAGCGTAAATCCTTTTTTAAGTCTTTTGAAAAGGGTTACGCCAAACTCTGCTTCAAGCTCCTTGATTGCACTTGAAATGGAGGGTTGGGAAACGTGAAGCTCCTCGGACGCCCGCGTTATATTGTTGTATTTGCATGCTGTGCAGAAATATTGTAATTGCAGAAGTTTCATAAGAAGCACCTCTGTTTTTATTTTGAAATCACGCGTTCGCAAACCTTGCCTATTGATGTCGCCATGCGAAGGAAGCCGAGGTCATTCGGGTGTGTGCCGTCGACCGTGCAGGAGAGGGGAAATTCGCCGTCGTAGAGCGATGCTCCGTCAACAAAGTAGACGTTTTCGTCGCCTGCATTAAATGCCTTTGAGTAAGTCTCGAAAACGACGGCACGGCGTTTTTTAAAGGTTATGTCGTGGTTTTCGCGCTTTGAGTAAGCATCGCCGCGTGGAGCTGAAACAAATATAATTGGGAGTGAGGGATTTTTTTCGCGCACTATCTTATATCCGCGCTCGTGGGTTTCGACGAGGTGTTCGAGTGTCGGAGCGTTGTGGTCATAGTCATATACAAAAACGCTCATCGGAAGAGAGGCGATGTAGTTCATAATAGTCTCTTCCGCTCTTGCAACACCGGAAAAACCAAGGTTTATAAAGTCACAGTCAAGCTTCTGTGAAATGAAAGCCGGATAAGCGTTTCCCGGACGCGAAGCGCAACCGCCCTGCGTGATAGAAGAGCCGTAGAAAACAATCGGCTTTTCAAATGTGTAGGGTGAGTGCTTTGTAACTTTTGCATCCTCAGACACTCCGACGGAGAGCTTATCCACAACGTTATAAAGCGGGAAGTTGATGGTGATTTCGCGCATCTCGCGATGTCCGAAATGGAAGATTGAAGTGTAGCCCTTGGTCATTGTTGCAGGAGGCGGGAATGTTCCTGCATAGACGTCGTGACCGTTTTTTGAGACATATAAATCAAATCCGGAACTTCCTGTCATCGGCATATGCGGGAAATGTGACGCGCTTGACATAGCGGCATTTATCGCGATATATTCCGAGTCGGTAGAAAAGCGCACTCTTCCGCCCGAGGTGTCAAATGCAAGTCTCTGCACGCCTTTGCTTGTACCCTCGGCAATATCGTCCGGCAGGCGCTTGAAAACAGGCTCGGTTGTCGGATTGTAAAGACCGAAAATTTCAAACGGGGCTTGTCTTACATCGTAAAAGACGCAATCGTCGGCGTCGATAACCTCGGGGACAAGCAGGTTTTTGTCAATTTTTCCAATGTCGTTACTCATAAGAAGCACCTCTGTTTTTAATATTATATATTATCATTGGCATTGCCAAGATATTTCTTTCTCAGTATGTAATACGGAATCATAACAGTAACGAGAGCACCCAGCCACGCGGCAGGTTCTATGTAATAAAGCGTGTTTACTCCGAGTATGAGAAAAAGAAATTTTCCCATAGAAACGCGGATGATAAATTCTGCAAAACCTGAAAGCATCGACCAGAGCGAGTTACCGACCGCCTGAAGAATGTGCCTGTAAACATAGATGAGATACAGAACGGGCATATTAATACACATAAGTACGAGATAATTCTTTCCGGTCTGCATAGCTTCAAACCCGCCCTCCATCGAGGGATCGAGGAAGAACTGTAAAAGATTTTTCTCGAAAATCATTGTGAGTAATGCGACAACCGCCGCCGCTATTACAGAGAGCAGGAAAGACGCGCGCACACCGGAGAGAACCCTGTCGTTTCTGCCGGCACCGAAGTTTTGCGCAAAGTAGGTTGAAAACGCCGAGCCAAGGGAGATCGCAGAGCATTCCAGAAGCCCGTAAAGCTTGTTTACCGCGGTGTATCCTGCAACGAAAAAGCTGCCCTGTAAATTGATTGTCGACTGCAATATCACACCGCCGAGAGAGATGACGATATATTGCAGGGCGAGAGGAAAACCAAAGAAGAAAAGCTCTTTTATCCGGGTAAAATCAAGCTGCCACATCTCGCGGGGAAGGAAAATGCAGCTAATGTTTTTAATCTGAACAAGGCAGTAAAAAAACGAGAAGAGCTGTGATATGACAGAGGCTATTGCCGCGCCGAAAACACCAAGTTTCAAGACAACAACAAAAAGAAGGTCAAGCCCTATATTCAGCACTGCTGCAATAATCATTGCAACAAGGGGAGTTTTGCTGTCACCGAGAGCGCGGAGTATGGCGGCGGCAAGATTATATAGCGTAACGACAACCGTTCCGGCAATCATTGTTATGAGATAGATTGCCGCGCTGTCGATAATGTCCTGCGGTGTATCGAGGAGAAGGAGAAGAGGTTTTGCCGTAAAAACACCGGCAAGAGTCAGAACAAGGGCAAAGGCGACGGAAAGAACAGTTGACATTGCAATTGTGCGGTTGAGCTCCGTGAAGTTCTTTTCGCCGAAATACCTTGAAACAAAGGTGGCAAAACCCTGCGTCAAAACGCATACGGTCCAGAGGAAAAGCCAGATTATCCAGTCGGCAGAGCCTACTGCGGCAAGGGCCTTGACTCCCACACCGCGGCCGACAATCGCCGCGTCAACAATCATATAAAGCTGTTGGCCGAGGTTTGTGATAATGAGAGGGAGGGCAAATTGCAGAATCAGTTTTATCGGTTTACCAACCGTCATATCTGTTGTTTTTATCATCATCACTCACTTTTTACATATTCGACAAGTTCGTCGATCGCATTTTTATCAGTGTAGTCTGCGTCTGCATCACAAAGCGTGATGAGAAGCTTTTCCATCTCCGTGGGGTTTTCCTTGTCCGACATTATCTTTTTGAGCGTTTTCAGTGCTGTTTTATGTACGAGAGAAAGCTCTGACAAAAGCATTTTTCCGAGAAAGTTAAATACTTTGATTTTTGAAATGCTGTCGCCCTTGAAGTTTTTTTGCAGGACAAGCTTATCGTAATATTCGCGGCAGTCAAGCGGGGTTATTCCCGTTGTGTAAACAACTATCTTCTTGCCGTCGAGTTTTTCAAGATTTTTTGTGATAAGGGTAACGCCTGCAATTGTTTCGGCATAAAGCCCTCCACCGTAAACAATGGTGTCGTAAGGCATAAGATCGTCGATTTTTATGTCCTTTGCATCATAGGCGCGGCAGGAAAGTTCTTTTGCAATCCACTCTGCATAGGTCTTTGTCGAGCCGTATTTTGATTTATAAATCACTATTGCATTCATTATGAAAAAAGCACTCTCCCGAATAAGATATATATTTTGATTATAACATAAAATGCGCCGCTTCACAATGCTTTGTACGTAAAAAAGGACAAGAAAAACCGACGGGTGTTTCCCGTCGGTTTTTATCAGGATATCAGAGAAACTACAAAGAAGTAGTTGCCACCGTCTTTTATGGTGAAAATTTCAGAAAGCTCTATCGCGTCATTTCCCGTCGGCATTTTTTGGTCAGGACGGTTCATCCCTTCGCGTGGAGGCATTCCTTCCGGAGGATTCATACCTTCGGGAATTTCCGGAGGTTTCTTTCTGTCGGGACGCTCTTTGCCCTTTTCATGCATTCCTTCGGGCGGGGTCATTCCTTCGGGCGGCGCGCCGTGAAAACCTCTTCCGGAGGAACCTTCGGAAACCGCGCCCTCAAACTGTTTGCCGTCTTTCCACAGAGTGTAATCACCTTCTGTAATGCTTTCATCGGAGATGATGAGCGAGGAAAAAGCATTTGTTATTTTTGTTTCGGCAACAGTTGCGCCCGTAGAGTTCTTTAATGTATATGTGCCGCCATTCTGGGAAGAAGTAAAGGTGAACACAGCGAAATTCTGCTTACTTTCCGAGATGCGGTCGAGCATATTTCCTGTTGCAACAACGCTTCCGCCGTTTATGGAAATTCCGCGGTCGGAGTCAATTCCCGAGTCCATACTTGTTCCGCAGCCCTGGGCAACAACACTTCCGCCGTTGATTACAAGCCAGCCGTTTGAGTCGATGCCGTCGCCTTCTCCGGTTTTTCCGTCAACAAAAATATTGACGTTTCCGCCGTTTATCGTGGTGACGGAGACATTGTCTTCGTTCGTGTTTATACCGTCGTTGCCGGAGACGATATTGATGTTTCCGCCGTTTATCGTGAGGTGAAGCTCTGAATCAAGGCCTTCGTTTTCTGCGTTTATATTCAGGACGCCGTCGTTGCCGTCAATGTTCATAGACATTCTTGAATAGAACGCACCGTCGTATTTGTGAAGCTTTTCAGCATCCTCCACTTTCTTTCCGTCGTCGTCAAGCTCAACGGTGCCGGGTTTATAAATACGTGCAACATATGAGGCGTTGATTGTGTTGATGCTTCCGTCTGCAATTATGACGTTGGCACCTGCCGCTGATGTGCCGACGGTTTCTTTTGCATTTTCCTCATCGTCATCTCCGCACTCATAGACGTTGTAGAATATAACAGCGGGTGCGACGGTTGAGGTGATGTCTGCATTGTTTAAGATGAGAGTGACAACCGAGGACGGGTCGTCCTCCGCTTCCTCGCCGAGGTCAACCGCAATCTGTCCTTTTGAGAGTGTGCCTGAGAGAGTGTATTTTCCCGGCTTTGTAATGTGAACTACCGTATGGCCATCCGCTTCTTCTTTTGTGTGAGCATCTTTTTCGCTGCCCTCACCGTAAGTAAAGTCGTGGCCTGCTTCGTAATATACAATATCGTTTGCAACGTAAACCGCTTGTGTCGGGTCGCCTGTTGCGGAAACTCCGTCAACCGTTATTCCGTTATCGGAAAGTGAGATTTCCGTCTCCGTGAGGTTTTTTGTTGCAGGTATGGCACATCCTGCAAAGAGAGCCGTAAGAAGAACTGTTACAAGAAGAAGTGATAAAGTATTTTTCATAAACAATGTCCTTTCTGTTGAAAAGTCTTTATTTATAATATACCCTTGTTTTATGTGCATTTTGTAAACACAATATAAATTTTTTAAAAATAAATCGCCTGCTTAATGCAGGCGATTGGAGCGGGTAAAGGGAATCGAACCCTCCTCTCAAGCTTGGGAAGCTTGCATTCTACCGATGAACTATACCCGCAAAAACGAAGCTGAAATATTGTGGAGATGTTTTGTGATATATAATATACCACAAAACAGAGGAAAAGTCCACAAATATTTCAGCCCGGATTTTTATAAAAAAACAAAAGAACTTTTTATACTCCGCTATAAGCCGAGAAACCGCCATCGACGGGAATTACAACGCCGTTTACAAAGCTTGAAGCCTCGTGTGAGAGCAAATAGAGCAGTGTTCCCACGAGTTCTTCCTGCGCACCGAATCTGTCCATTGGTGTCTGTGAAAGAATTTTCTTTGAACGCTCCGTGTATTCGCCGTTTTCATCAATGAGAAGTGCACGGTTCTGGTTTGTTAAAAAGAAGCCGGGTGCGATTGCATTGACGCGGATACCAACCTTTGAAAAGTGAACGGCAAGCCACTGTGTGAAGTTGGAAATTGCAGCCTTTGCACCTGAGTATGCAGGGATTCTCGTAAGAGGAGTAAAGGCGTTCATTGACGAAATGTTGATTATAACAGCGTCCTTTTTGCCTATCAGGTCGTGTGCAAAAACCTGTGTCGGTAAGAGTGTGCCGAGGAAGTTTAAATTGAAGACAAACTCAACGCCCTTCGGGTCGAGGTCAAAGAATGTTTTGACCCCGTCAATTTCTTCGTCGCCGATGTTGTAATAATCCTTTGTGGTTGTACCTTTCGGGTTGTTTCCGCCTGCGCCGTTTAAAAGAATATCCACCGTGCCGAGCTGCGCATTGATAATGGCTTTGGCGTTTTCAAGGCTCTCTTTTTCGAGAACGTTTGTTGAAATGCCTATGGCAACGCCGCCGTCTGCAACGATTTCATCTGCAACCTTGTTTGCAGCCTCGCCGTTAAGGTCAAGAACGGCAACCTTTGCACCGCATTTTGCAATCACTTTTGCAAACGTGCTGCAAAGAATTCCGCCGCCGCCCGTGACAACGGCAACTTTGTTCTTCAAGTCTATTTCAAAGGGTAATTTCATTATTTTGCACTCCTGTCTATTGCTTCCCAGAGACCGTTTAAGTATACGGCACCGAGAGCTCTGTCAAAAAGACCGTAGCCGGGTTTTCCCGTTTCGCCCCATATCATTCTGCCGTGGTCAGGTCTTATGTATCCGTCAAAACCGTTATCGTAGTATGCTTTCACGATTCCGTAAATGTCAAGAGAGCCGTATTCTGTCTTGTGAGCAGACTCTTCAAAGCATCTCTCGCCCGTTATTTTGATGTTTCTGATATGAGCAAAGTGTATTCTGTCGCAGAAAGCATTCACGAGCTCGACGATGTCGTTGTCCGGCGAAACGCCGAGAGAGCCACTGCATAATGTGAGGCCGTTATACGGACTGTCGTAAAGCTTTAAAAATCTTTCAATGTTCTTTTTGTTTGTTATAATTCTCGGCAGACCGAAGATGCCCCATGGCGGATCGTCGGGGTGTATCGCCATTTTGACTTTAACCTCTTCTGCAACCTTTATAACTCTGTCAAGAAAATATTTAAGGTTGTTCCAGAGGTCCTCTTCGGAAATGTTCTTATACTTGTCGAGAAGGGCTTTCATATCATCTTTTGTATAGCTTGCATCCCAACCGGGAAGAGAAAGCTCGCCCTTTACGGGGTCCATTTTAAGAACTGTTTCGTTGTCGTAAATGAGGGCGTTGGAGCCGTCGGAAAGCTCATATGCAAGGTTTGAGCGCGTCCAGTCAAAAACAGGCATAAAGTTATAGCAGACACAGTCAACTCCTGCTTTTGCAAGGTTGCGAAGCGTTTCGCAATAATTATTTATGTACCTGTCGCGGTCACCGTCGCCGGTCTTTATGTCTTCATGTACGGGAACGCTTTCGATGACGGAAAGTTCAAGACCTGCCGCCTCAACTGTCTCTTTGAGTCTGAGTATTCTTTCGTAGGGCCATACCTCACCGACAGGAATGTCGTATATGGCGGAAACAATTCCGGAAACAGCCGGGATCTGCTTTATTTTTTCCAGGGTAACGGGATCGTCCTCACCGTACCATCTGAAAGTCATTTTCATAGTGTAGCCTCCGTTCTTATGAATTATTTTATATTTTTTCTGTAATTTCGCGGGGTGTAACCCGTTAAATGTTTAAAAGTTTTGTTGAAGTTTGATATTGTGTTAAATCCAACTTCATACGAAATATCGGTAATGCTCTTGTCGGAGTTGTTCAGAAGGTCTATCGCTCTGTCTATGCGGACACTGTTCAAATACTCGACAAAGGTTTGTCCTGCAACGGACTTGAAGAGATAACTGAACCGCGAGCGAGAATAGTTCACCTCATCGGAAAGCTCTTTGAGCGAGATGTTCTTGTTGTAGTTAAGCTGGATATACTCCATTGCGGCAGAAACTATCTTTTTGTACTTGTTAAGTATTTTTTCAAACTCGGTACCGCGTATTTCGGAGGAGAACTCCCTTCCTGTTATAACAAGAAGCTTTAAGAGCAAAGCTTTCACTACAAGAAGATATCCCGGAGATCTTTCCTCAAACTCTCTGAGAGCTTCGTTTAAGATTGATTCAATTTTAATCTGGGCTTTTTCGTTGAGAGTGAAGCTTGGTTTGACCTGCTCTTCCATAACGATAAACGGTTCAAGGTATGCAAAGTCAAGATAACTTGCAGCATCCTCTATGTTTTCGTGGGCGGGAAGAACGAAGTCTACTGAAAATTCAAACTCGAATATCTCAAGGTTGTCATTATCGCCGGGGAAGATTACGTGGGGAACGTAGGGCGGGATAATGAAGACGTCACCTTTTGCTATGTCGATGCGCTTGTTGTTAATTATATGTACGCCTTTTCCGCGGTTCACGTAGTTGATTTGTATATATGTATGCCTGTGCAAATCCTTGTCTGTTGGATATTTGCTGTATTTTCTTATGAAAACGCGTGGAGCGTCGGGAGAGTCACACATAGCGCTTTCATCAAGCAGGGGGATGTTTTTGTATTCCTTTTTGTCTAAAAAAGAAAAATCCATATTCTTCTCACCATTGATTATTCTAATACTTTGGGAATATTTAGTCAAGGAATTTAATTTATTTATCCAGTGAAGAAAGTATGTCCTTGAGGTTTGTCAGACACTCGTCGGTAGCCTCATAACCGTACATGGAAAAAGCAGAGCCTTTGGGGAGTTCCAGAAGGTCTTTTGATATTTCGTGCTTCGGTCTGTAATGCGTTTCCATAACGAGCCAGCCGTCGTAGCCGTCTGCCAGGAGTGCGGAAAATTGACCTTTAAAGTCAACCTCGCCTGTGCCGAAAGGAACACCGTCAACGCTTCCGTCAGGGTTTTTTACTGCATCTTTAAGGTGCATATGGCAAAACACATCTTTAATGTAAGAATATCCGTCGGGATAGGGCACTTCGCAGTCGGGATCGGAAATGTCGTTTCCCGGATCCCACAATGCCTTGACTCGGTCGTGATTTATTGCATCAACGACAAGTCTGAGCTGTTTTGCGTTTGTTGCATAGACGGACGGGTCAAACTCAATCACAACATAGATATCCTCTTTTTCAAGGACAGGTGTGATTTCGTGATATTTTTTCACAATATCGCAGAGAACATCGTCAAGGTTTTTCCGCTTCCAGAAGGTAAAACCCCTTATCTGCTTTGTGCCGAGCTCTTTTGCGAGGTGAATACATTTGTTGAGTATGCCCAGATGTGCTTCAAACTCCTTTTCGTCGTAGAGCTCGCACTTGAAAAGAGGGGCAGCGATGCCGCAGCAGACAAGATTGTGCGAGTTCATAACGGTTTTGATTTTTTCAATATCCTCATCTTCAAGCTCGTGAGGACCTTTTTCCCACACGGAGCGTATTTCGACACCGGAGAGCCCGTGTTTTTCGGCAAGAGAACAGGCTTCTTCGAAGTCCTGTGAAATTTCGTCTGTTATTACGCCTAATTTAAACATAACTTCAACACTCCTTAAAGTTCGATTTTTTTGCCGGTTCTGCTTGATTCGTATGCCGCGAGGATAATATCAACCGCTTTTTTGCCTTCGTAGACATCAACGGCAGGTGCTCTGTCTTCTTTGAGAGCATTGATTGCGTCAATAATCTGCAATCGGTGTAAATCTATAGAGAAGGCAGAAGGGTCTTTGAAGGTTTCCGCATCGGAAAATACCTTGTCAACCTCAGCGCCCTCTTCGCCCTCGACGTCCCAGCTTGTAATCTGTCCGTCGGTAAGAATTATGGTGCCCTTCGTTCCGCTTATCTCAATGCGCCTGGGATAACCCGGGTTAACGGAGGTTGTTCCCTGTATAACGCCGGTTGCACCGTTTTCATATTCGACGATTAAGTTTGCGGTGTCTTCAACTTCAATGTCGTTGACGAGTGTTTTGCAGACGCCGTAAACGGATTTTACGGGGCCGGCTATGTATTGGAGGATATCAATTCCGTGGATTCCCTGATTCATAAGAGCACCGCCGCCGTCCATCGACCAGGTTCCTCGCCAGCCGGCAGAAGCATAATATTCGGGGGAACGGTAAAACTTCATATACAGGTCACCTAAGACTATTTTGCCGAGTTTGCCCGATTCCACGGCGCTTTTTGCCTTATTTATAGAGTCGATAAAGCGCAGCTGTGAAACAACCGTTCCTTTTACGTTGTTTTTTTCACACGCGGAGATTATTCCGTCAATTTGTTCCTTTGTAATAGCCATTGGCTTTTCGACTATAAAATGCTTACCTGCGTTTGCGGCTTTTATGGAAAGCTCTGCGTGAAGTCCGCTTGGTGTGCATATGCAGACGATATCAATTTTGTCTGATGCAAGAAGCTCTTCTACACTGTCAAATGCAGTACAGTTATAATCTGCCGCGAAAGAAGAAGCCCTTTCCTTTGAGGTGTCGGCAACGCCAATGAGAGTTGCATCGTCGATTGAAATGATGGAATCGGCGTGCCATTTTGAAATCATACCGCAGCCGATAATTCCGAAACCGTATTTTTTTGTCAAGAAAAACACTCCCTTCCGTAATTGATAAAAGTATATCACGGCGCAGGGTGTAATGCTTCTTTTATTTTATCAGAAACTTACAAAATATTCTCCTTATAATCAATTCCGTGGGAGGTTTTGCGGTAATATTTTGTAAGTTTGCAGTAAAAAAAACGAAGAAAATATGGTGTCTTTGTTGTATGATGAAGGCAGAAAAGAAAATGCGGAGGGATGATTGTGAAAAAAATAGATGTACATATCCATTCGAGCATGTGGAAAAAAACGCAGCTTCAACCGCACTGCGTTCTTGCTTCTCCCGAGGAGCTCAGAGAGAGCTATGACGGGCTTGGCATCGAAAAAGGCATTTTCATGCCGCTCATAAGCCCGGAATACAGGTTTTCCGTTCAGACAAACGAAGAGGCAGAATATCTCTCACACAAATATCCCGATCTGTTTTGGTGGTGTTGCAATATAGATCCGCGGATGGGTGAGAACAATGCAAAAACCGACTTTTCTTACTTTTTGAATTATTATAAAGAGCGCGGAGCGCTCGGCGTCGGTGAGCTTACAACAAATATTTATACCGATGATCCGCTTCTTGATAATTTCTTTCACCACTGCGCGATGTGCGATATGCCGGTTACAATCCATATTGCACATAAAAAATATGACACCTACGGAATAATCGACGACCTGCACCTTCCGCGTCTTGAAAAGATGCTTAAAAAATACCCCGATTTAAAAATCATCGGTCATTCAATGTGCTTCTGGTCAGAAATTGACGGAGCGGTTACCGACGCGGAAAGAAGCGGATATCCGACAGGAAAGGTAAGAGAGGGCAGAGTGTCAGAGCTTATGCGACATTATCCTAACCTCTACTGCGATTTGTCGGCGGGGAGCGGCTTTAACGCGCTTTCGCGTGATCCTGACTTTGCATACCGCTTTATCGAGGAATTTTCAGACAGGCTTATGTTTGCAACCGATATATGCGCCCCGCACCAGGAGGCACCGCTTTCCGCATGGCTTGACGATGCGGAGAAAAACGGTCTTATAAGCTATAATAACTACGCAAAGATTTGCAGAGAAAATGCAATACGGATATTTAAGATAAGCGAGGAGGAAAAATAAAATGAGTAAACTTGCTCTGTTTGGCGGCGAAAAAGCCGTAAAAAAATCACTTAAAGAAATCAGTTTTGACTTTGTTCCGGAAAAGGGCATTAAAAAGGCTGAGGAGCTTATGAGGGCGGGGGAAATTTCCCTTTCTCCGCTTGTTTATGAATTTGAAGAAAAGTTCGGCAGATATATCGGCAGAAAACACGCTCTTTGTGTAACGAGCGGAACCACATCAATCCAGAGCGCTCTCTTTGCAGTGGGTGTCGGTGCGGGGGATGAGGTTATCGTTCCGTCGTTCACCTTCTGGGCAACAGTGGGGCCGGTTGTTGCCTGCAATGCAGTTCCGGTTTTTGCGGACTGCGATGTCGAGACGCATAACATCACGGCAGAAGCTATCGAAAAGTGCATAACACCCAGGACAAAGGCAATCATTGCAGTTCACGTCTGGGGAACACCGTGTGACCTTGACCCGATTGTCGCTCTTGCAAAGAAGCACAACTTAAAGCTTATCGAAGACTGCTCACACGCTCACGGCGCTACATATAACGGCAAGAAGGTCGGCACCTTCGGAGATGTCGGTTGCTTCTCTATGCAGGGTTCGAAGCTTCTGATGGCAGGCGAGGGCGGAATCCTCGTTACGGACAACCGCGAATACTATGAAAGATCACTTGCTCTCGGTCACTATGAGAGACTCAGCAGCCTTCCGGAGGATTCGGAATACAGGAAGTACAGCCTTACGGGCTTCGGTTTCAAGCACCGCATCCACCCGGTAGCTGCGGCTATTGCCGATGCAAACCTCCAGACACTTGACGAATACAACGAAATAAGAACAAAGAATGCGAAATATTTTGAAGAGCTTATGTCTGACCTTGACTTTATCACATTCCAGAAAGTTCCGGAAAAGGCAGAGCGCGTATACGGCTACCACTACGGCACATATCATAAGGAAAAATTCGGTGGGCTCAGCCTGTATACTCTTCTCAAAGCTCTCACGGAGGAAGGTGTAACCTGCGGCCCCTGCGGCTACGGAATGTTGCATAAGGCTCCGCTTTACACAGAGAAGAAGAACAGCCCGATGCATGCTTTCTCCTGTCCGTGCTATGATAAAGAGTACGACCTTCCGGAAACTCTTCCCAACAGCGAGTTTTTAAGAGAGGCGGGAATCTACCTTGCTCCGCGATTTGAATCTGCAACAAAAGAAGATATAGAGCAGTATTCAATTGCATACCATAAAGTTGCAGAAAATCTTGCGGCGCTTCTTGCTTATGAAGAGGAGAACAATCTCGGAGAAAAGAAGGTAGACAGCGCCGGAAGAAGCATCACAACATTTAAAGACTGATAAAAGAAGGTGCTGTTATATGAAAATTGCGGTAAGTACATACAGCTTTGCGAAATGGATGCAGGAAAACAATCAGCTTGCAATAGTAAAGAAAGCTCACGATATGGGCTTTGAGGCGCTTTCGGTTTCCGGAATTATTCCGCATGACGGCTCAACAAAAGAGGAGTATGCGGAAAAAATCCGTAAAGAAGCGGAAAAGTATAATATCAGAATCAACGACTATCTCTTCGGAGCTGATCTTGCACAGAAAACCGAAGAAGAGACAAGAAAGGCAATCGAAGAAGCAAAGAGACAGATTGACATTGCAGAAATCCTCGGTGTCGGGCTTGTGCGCCACGATGTTGCCGGAGGAGCAAACTGCAAATCCTTCGACCTTGCGCTCCCCGCACTTTCGGCAGCTTGCCGTGAGATAACGGAATATGCCGCGTCAAAAGGTATCGTGACAACGATTGAAAATCACGGCTTCTTCTGTCAGGATGCAGAGCGAATTGAGCGCCTTTATAATGCGGTCAACCACGAAAACTTCGGTATTCTCTGCGACATAGGAAACTTTCTCTGCGTTGATGAGGACCCGGTTATGTCAGTCAGCAGAGTTGCCCCTTATGCGCGCAACGCTCACGTAAAGGATTTTCATTTCAGAAGCGGGAAGGAAACACACCCCGGTGAAGGCTACTTCCAGACACGCGGCTGCAATTATATAAAAGGAACAATAGTGGGTCACGGTGTTGTGCCGACGGTGCAGTGCCTTGCAATACTCAAAAGAGCGGGTTATGACGGATATGTATGTATTGAGTTTGAAGGACCTGAGGATAACCTTGAAGCGCTCAGAATTTCTCACGATAACCTCAAACGCTTCATTTCAATGATATAACTGTGACTGTTTTCAATTCCCTCAATAATTTTCAAATGCAACCGCAATAACTGTAAAAGGTTATTGCGGTTGCACACTTCAATGCAAAACGAAGTGAAAATGTCTGCGACATCATCACTTCGTTTGGAGCTGGAGATGGGACAAAGCTATGCGTCGCATAGCTTGCACCCTCGACGACCGCCTGTGGCGGTGCCCGTCATCGGGCGTACTCGCTAAAAACGATTATCAATCGTTTTATTAACGCTCGTACCCTCTTAGGCTTCAAGTCCCTCTAATGCAAAACGAAGTGAAAATGTCTGCGACATCATCACTTCGTTTGGAGCTGGAGATGGGACTTGAACCCACGACCTGCTGATTACGAATCAGCTGCGCTACCGACTGCGCTACTCCAGCAAATATTTAAAACAAGCAAGATATATTATAATATATTTTCTCTTTTCCGTCAACGGTAAAAGAAAAAATTTTACTTTTTTCATACCCTGCTTTTATTATCCCTTTTAATCAACAAAATTTGTGAAAATCCGGATAAAATTGTTACTGTTTGTCCTTGCCTTGTTGGGGAAACTGTGTTATGATATAAAAGTAACAGCATGGACTTTTTTAAATAAATTAAAAGGGGATTAGTATATGACAAGTACGTTCAGTGCCGCACCGGATGATAAGATTCCTTATGCTCCGATAGGTCTCATCACACTTGACAGCTGCCGCGAGCTTGGCTCCCTCGTGGATGCAAATCTTGTTCAGCAGCGTCGTTATAATGTAGAGAACGGAAATGTTCCGCTTCACTTTCCGGCATATCTTCGCGATTCATACTGCATCGACCACGCAACGCCGAGGTTTGCATCGGGTGAAGGCAAGGCGATACTCAAAGAAACCGTCCGCGGATATGACATATACATCCTTGCGGATATAAGTAATTACAGCTGTACATATAAAATGTATAATATGGAATGCCATATGAGCCCGGATGACATCTTCCAGGACATAAAGCGCGTTATTGCGGCTATCGGCGGTAAGGCAAGGCGCATAAACGTTATTATGCCGCTTCTTTATGAAAGCCGTCAGCACAGAAAGACGGGCCGCGAATCTCTTGACTGCGCGCTCGCGCTTCAGGAGCTTGAACATCTTGGCGTTGAGAACATCATAACCTTTGACGCTCACGACCCGCGTGTTCAGAACGCAATTCCGCTCATCGGCTTTGAAAACGTAAGACCGACCTACCAGATCATAAAGGCACTCATCCGTTCGACTCCCGACATTGTTATAGACAAGGAGCATATGCTCGTTGTCAGCCCGGATGAGGGCGGTATGAGCCGCAGCCTTTACTTTGCAAGTATGCTCGGTCTTAACGTAGGTATGTTCTATAAACGCCGCGACTATACGCGTATAGTAAACGGCAGAAACCCGATAATTAGCCATGAGTTCCTCGGCGAAAGTGTTGAAGGAAAAGACGTCTTCATTCTTGACGATATGATTTCTTCGGGAGAGTCTGTTATTGAGATTGCATATGAGCTCAAAAAGAAGAAGGCAAAGAGAATCTTTATCGGCGTAACCTTTGGCCTCTTTACCGAGGGTGCAAAGTCCTTCAACAAGGCATATGAGGAAGGCGCAATTTCAAAAGTTTTCTCCACAAACTTAAACTACCGTACAGAGGAAATTTTAAAAGCACCGTGGTATGAAAACGTTGATATGTCAAAGTTCCTCGCCCTTATTATGGACACAATGAACCACGACATTTCAATAACATCACTTTTAAGCCCGGTTGATAAAATCAAGAAGATTCTTGAAAAGCACAGGGCAGAAACAGAAAACAAATAATAAAAAGAAATATATAAGGAGCGAAAAATTATGGCAAAAGTAGTAACATTCGGAGAAATTATGCTCAGACTCAAATCCCCGGGGCTTGAAAGATTTTTCCAGTCACCTGCATTTGAGGCAACATTTGGCGGCGGCGAGGCAAACGTTGCAGTTTCCCTTGCAAATTACGGTATGGAGTCATCCTTCGTAACAGCTCTTCCTGCAAACGCAATCGGCGATGCCTGTGTTGCAGATGTCCGTTCTTTTGGAGTTGACACAAAGGACATTATCCGCACAAACGGCAGAATGGGTATTTACTACCTTGAAACAGGCGCAAACCAGCGCGCTTCAAAGGTTGTTTACGACCGCGAATTTTCTGCTATCGCACTTGCAAAGCCCGGCGATTTTGACTGGGAGAAGATTTTTGACGGTGCAACCTGGTTCCACATCACAGGTATCACACCGGCAATTTCCGCAACCGCAGCAGAACTTGCTCTTGAATCTGTCAAGGCAGCGAAGAAGCTTGGCGTTACGGTTTCCTGCGACTTCAACTTCCGCAAGAACCTCTGGAAGTACGGCAAAACCGCTCCCGAGGTTATGTGTGAGCTTGTAAAATATGTTGACGTCGGCATCGCAAACGAGGAAGACTGCCAGAAGTCACTCGGAATTACTGTTGATGTAAAGGTTGAAGACGGAGTTCTCGATACTGCAAAGTATGAAGCACTTGCACGCAAAGTACTTGAACAGTACCCCGATATGAAGACACTTGCAATCACTCTCCGTGAGAGCAAGAGCGCAGACACAAACGGATGGTCTGCTTGCCTCTGCGACAGAGACAATTTCTACCTCTCAAAGAAATATATGATTACCGATATTGTTGACCGTGTCGGCGGCGGCGACTCCTTCTCCGGCGGTCTTATCTACGGTCTTAACAACTATGAGAACAAGGAAGATGCTCTCAACTTCGCTGTTGCAGCATCCTGCCTCAAACATTCCATTATGGGCGACTATAACCGTGCAACACTTGCAGAAGTTAAGGCTCTTATGGGCGGCGACGGTTCCGGTCGCGTTCAGAGATAGTTTTTGTAATAAGGAGAATTTGAAATGGCATACATAAATTTGGACGTTGCAAGTCTTCGCAAATATTGTGAGGACATCTTCGTAAAGCGCGGCTACTCCGCAGAAGACAGCGCAGCTATCACAGACGTTCTTCTCACAGCAGACCTCTATGGCATTGAGTCACACGGTGTTCAGCGCCTTATAAGATATCACCTCGCAATCGAGGAGGGTTCCATTGTTCCTAATGTAGAGCCTGAGGTTGTCCACGAGACACCTGTTTCCGCGGTGCTTGATGCTCCGAAGTCAATGGGTCAGGTTGTTGCCAAGAAGGCTATGGAAATGGCTATTGAAAAGGCAAAGAAGACAGGCTTTGGCGTTGTATGTGTCCGCGGCTCAAACCACTACGGTATCGCGGGCTACTACACACAGATGGCAGCTGATAACGATATGATCGGTATTAGTATGACAAACACAGAAGCAATCGCCATTCCGACATACGGCAAAAAGGCGATGCTCGGCACAAGCCCGATTGCGGTTGCAATGCCGGCAGACCCGGTTGACTTCTGGTTTGATGCAGCAACAACAGTTATCACACGCGGCAAGCTTGAAGTTTACCGTAAGAAGGAGCTTCCGCTTCCGCAGGGCTGGGTTGCAGACGAAAACGGTGCAGACTGTGACGATGCAAACCGCGTGCTCAAAAACATCATCGGCAAGCTCGGTGGCGGTATCTTCCCGCTTGGCGGATTCTCCGAAGAAACAGGCTCACACAAGGGCTACGGCCTCGGCATCATCGTTGAGCTCTTCACTGCTATCGCAACAGGCGGTACAACCTCCCCGCACGTTAAAAACAGCGGTAATGCTGACACCTCCTTCTGCCTTATGGCTATTGACTACGGCATTTTCGGCGATAAGAAGGAAATGAAGGCACGTATGTCAAACCTTCTCCAGGAGCTTCGCGAGAGCCCCAAGGCTGATGGCCACGACAGAATTTACACACACGGTGAAAAGGAAGTTGAGTCCAAGGCACAGAAGCTTTGTGACGGTGTTCCGGTCAATGAAAAAACGCTCCAGGAGCTCCGTGATATCGGTGCTTCCCAGGGTCTTAACTTTGACGACTACTTCACACTTTAATAACAAAAAGCAGCAGTGCATTCCACTGCTGCTTTTTATGTTACTTACGAAGCTTTCTGCAATATTGAGTGCAGAGCTTGTCGGTGCATTCCGAGCACCGCAGCGCCATATTGCTGTTTTCCCAGAACCTTTCGGGATAGGTGAAAATGCAAAGCTCCCAGACAAGCCATATGATGAATGAAAAGCCTGCAAGTGTCCACGAAAAGAAGCCGGGGATTACGATAAGCGGTGTGAACATCATAAGATGGTCCCAGTTGAAAATGCGGCAGGTTGTGCAGCATTTGTTCTTCATAATAAGCCTGAACGGGCACCAGATAAGAACGCATATAAGGTCGCAGACATAGAAGAGGACGGATATAAGAACGAGCGTGGCGACATCAAATACGCCTGCAAAGTACAGCGCAAAGATAACGGCGTTGAGAAAAATCCACAAAAGCATTACCTTGTATGCGGAGGCGGTAGTGTCGAGAATATATTTTTTTAAGTTTTTTCGGTTAATCTTTTCTTTGATGGGGCGGAAAAGTGAAGGGAACTGCTTTTGCGAGCCTATCGAAATGTGTGCTTTGATGGGAATAAGCTGCAAAATCATATCCCATATCCATATGCCCCATAGAATATGCAGAGGGGAGAAACGGTCAAAAAAACGAAGCCCGACCGCTATGTCAAAATCCGCTCTGCGAAAGGCATATAAAAGCGCGGTGATGAGAAATATCACGCATCTGCCAAAAAGGCGGAGAAAATATATTTTTCTTGTTTTAGATGTCTGCATAGATGCTCCTCTGAAATTTTCTTTATATACTGTTATTTTACCATAAAAAGCATTTCTGTCAAATGTAATGACTATGAGTTTTTAAGAGTTTTTTTGAACTCGTTTGGAGAAACTCCCATAATTTTTTTGAAATTGCGATAGAATGTTGAAAAGTCACTGTATCCACAGAGCCCGTAGATGGCGGTTATTTTATAACCGTCTTTTATGTATTCTGTGGCTTTTTTTATCCGGCACATATTGAGATAGCTGTTGAATGAATGACCGGTAAGTTCACAAAAAAGCTTGCAAAAACTGTTTTTTGACATAGCAGAGCGTTTTGAAATTTCTTCAAGAGTTATTGGCTCTGTAAAATTGTTTTTAATGTATTCTATGCAATGTAAAACGAATTGTTTGCTGTTGTCAAAATGTTGCGGCAACGAGTTTTCTTCAAAATAGTTGCGCGCAAGAACAGCTACCAGCAAAACGGTGCAGGAGTGAATAACCTCATTAAAACCTATTTTTTTGCCGGTGAATTCGTGGAGTATTCTTTCCATTATGGATTCAATATAAAATATGTCCTCCGGATTGACCTTGACTTTCGTGAGAATATTTTTTTTCGTAAGAAGATTGCGGAGAAAAATAGCCGTGAGCTTATTGTGCCGGTTTGTCTCACCTAAAAAATCCGGCATAAAGGAAAAAGAATAAAACTCGGTGCCGGGTTTTGAGGATATACGATGCACGACACCGGGCGGAATGATAAACATATCGCCCTGATGCAGGTCAGAGGATTTGTCGTCTATGTAATGGGAAAGACAGCCTTTTGCAACATAATATATCTGAAAATACTCGTGAGTGTGAGGCTTTTTGGCTTCTGTCGCGTTTTTTACTTTCTGAATATGAAAATCTTCCGTGGAGTTATTGTAATATGACAGCGCAAAGTTTTTATAATCCAACAAAATCACCTCCGGAACATTATAACATATTTTAAACAAAATGCAATAATATTTTCACGAAATGCAATATAAGCACGATGCCTTTGTGATACTATTAGTAAGAAAGGACGTGTAGATATGAAAATAGTTGCGTTAAACGGACTTCTGGGTTATGGTTACAGTGAAGAAGCACTCAACCTTGCATTTTCAGAAAAGGTGGATTATCTTGGTGTTGATGCAGGATCAACAGACCCGGGCCCATATTATCTGGGGAGCGGAAAGTCTTTTACCGACAGGGGAGCGGTCAAGAGAGATCTGACACTCGCTCTTCCAAAAGCTCTTGAACACAAAGCACCTTTTATAATAGGTACGGCAGGCGGTGCGGGAAGTGAGCTTCATGTAAGGTGGCTTAAAGATATTCTGCTTGAAATTGCAACGGAAGAAAAGTTGAGTTTTAAGCTTGGCACAGTTTTAAGCGATGTCAGAACAGAATATGTGCTTGAAAAGCTTGATGGCGGGAAAATGATTGATATGAGCAGTGAGTTTCCGGCTGATAGAAGTGCAATAAAGGACAGCGTTCGTATTGTGAGCCAGGTTGGTATTGCTCCCATTATAGAATTGCTTAAAAAAGGCGCAGATGTAATTATATGCGGACGCGCATGCGACACGGCTATTTACGCAGCACCTTGTATCTATGAAGGATTTAACGAAGGCCTTTCTTTCCATATGGCAAAGATTATGGAGTGCGGTGCAATGTGTTCGGAACCTGTTGCAGCGGCAGATGTAATGCAAGGATATATATATGACGAGTATTTTGAACTTCGCCCTGCAAATCCCGTTCGCCGATGCACCGTTGACAGAGTTGCAGCCCACACACTTTACGAACAGTCAAACCCGTACCTGATTTATGAGCCTGATGGCGTTTGCGACCTTACGAATTCAAGGTTTGAGCAGGTTGATGAGCGCACCGTCAGAGTTTCGGGTTCGGTTTTCAGGGAAGCAGAAGAAAAGACCTTAAAGCTTGAAGGTGTTAAATGTTCGGGTTTCAGAACTATCTGCCCTGCAACAATTTATGATTCTGAAACTGTTAAAAATATTGATCTGATAATAAAGACCGTAACCGACTTTGTCAAAGAAAACACCCAAAATACACTTCCCAAAGACAGCTACACTATCAACTTCAAATTAAGCGGCGGAGTAGACAGCTCACTTGGCATAATTATGGATATAGTAGGAAAAACGCAGGAAATCGCTGACACGGTCTGTGCGCTCGCGCGAAGCCGTATGCTTCATTGCGACTATGACGGAAGAAAATCCACGGCGGGCAATCTCGCGTTTCCGTTTTCGCCGTCGGATATTCACGTAGGAGAGGTTTATGAGTTTTCGGTGTTCCATCTTGTTAAAGTTGATTCGCTTCTGGAAACTGCACAAATAACCACGGAGGTAGTTGGCAAATGAAAAAGCTTATAGATTATACGAAAATTCTGAGAAGCAAAAACGCAGGACCTCTTTTTATTACGTTTGACCTCATTTTCAATACAAAAGAAGATATGGAATATGTAGAAAAGAGGCTCAGGAAGGAAGAAATTGCAAGAGTATATGATGTAAAGGAAAATGCGATTGACATAATTTCTTACGGAGTTGTAAATTCCATAAAAATAACCTTTCCGCGAAAAAACATAAGCGGAAGTCTTGAAGACAGTGATATATACGGTTGCCAACAGCATATGCCACTTGCAAATATTTTAATTTAAAATATGAATTGGTTCGTAAGAAACATATGGTGACAGAGGTGAAGTTTAATGATTAAAACAGAAATATATGAAAAGGCACTCTTTGAAACGATTAAACGTGGAGCAACGGAAATTTCTCCTGATGTAAAAGATGCTTTCATTAAAGCGATTGAAAGGGAAGAAAATCCCGATGCCAAAAACGGATTAGAGGCCACATTGAAAAGTATGGAAATGTCCAAAGAAAGGGAAAATCCACTTTGCGTTGATACAGGTTGGCCGATTTTTTACTTTAAGGTCGGTAACCAATGTGAGCTCGAAGGCGGGTTTGTTGAACTTGAAAATGCGGCGCGCAGAGCCGTTGCAAAGGCGACAGAACTCGGATATTTAAGAGCTACTATGAAGCACCCTTTAACAGGCTATGACCCCGGAAACAATATAGGTATGAACATCCCCGATTTCACGTATCAGTTTGTCGAGGGTGATGCCATAGAGATATCGTATGCGGCAAAAGGCGGCGGAAGCGAGTGTTTTGGCGGCACACGCCACAGGATTGTTGCTTTTGCTGATGGCATAAAGGGAATTGAAAAGTTCGTAATTGAAAGTTTTGTCGCATCGGCTCGTGCGGGTGCAGTCTGTCCGCCATCGGTTCTTGGCATCGGTATCGGAGGGACGGCAAATGTTGCGGCGAATCTGGCAAAAGAGGCAGCCTGTTTAAGAACTGTCGGGTCAAAACACCCCGACCCGATGTTTGCAAAAATAGAAGAGGATTTGTATAAAGCCATAAACAGTCTCGGGATAGGTATTTTAGGAGCGGGCGGCACAACATCGGTTCTTGCGGTCAATGTCGAGTATGCATATACCCACATAGCAGGAATTGCGTGTGCAACAAGCACTAACTGTATGGTTGCGCGCCGTGCATCCTCAAAAATAGAGGCTGACGGAACGGTAAGAAAAATGATGAGCCCAAACTGGTTTGGCGACAGATAGGAGGATATATATGGAAGAATATCATTTGACATCACCTCTGACGGATGAAGATGTTTCAAAGCTCAGATTGGGAGATACTGTTTACATAAGCGGTGAGTGCTTCACCTGTCGGTCAAGGCTGCAAAAATACATTTTCGACGAAAACAATGTTTTGCCGTTTGATACCAAAGACAGAAACATTTTAATACATAACGGACCTATCGTTGTAAAAGAGAACGGAAAGTGGCGTCTCGTTTCATTTATGCCCACATCAAGCATCCGCTTTGAAAAATGGGGAGCGAAAAGTGTGGATGAGTGGAATTTGAAAATGATTGTAGGTAAAACAACAATGGGAGCAAAAACTGCCGCAATGATGAAAGAGAAAAAGTGTGTCCACGTTTCTCCTCGCTCGGTAAGTCCCAATTTATGGATTGATTCAATAGAGGTTCAGGATGTTCATCTCTATGATGAGCTTGGAAGAATAGAGGCTGCGTGGTTTTTCAAACTGAATGATCTGGGACCGTTTATCGTGGATATAGATTGTGAAGGAAACAACTATTTCGACAAGCTTGACAGAAAAATTGAAGAAAACAAACAGACGGCTTTAAAAGAGCTCGGGATAGACGACTCTTTTGAATTTACAAAATTATACTGAATAATTTAAAGGACAGCCTTTGTGACAATGAAGGTTGTCCTTTAAAATTTCATATGATATAATGAAGCAGTGATGGTTGAATTGTAAAAAACTCCAGAAGAGGTATGAGTGTTATGACAGAACGTCTTTATGAAAAGGATTCATATTGCCGTGAGTTTGAAGCAACTGTTGTTTCTTGCGAAAAAAACGGAGACTTATATGATGTTGTGCTTGACCGGACTGCCTTCTTTCCTGAAGGCGGAGGGCAGTATGCAGACAAGGGAACAGTGGATGGAATAGCGGTTGAGGATGTTCAGATACACAATGGTATTGTAGTACATAAGATGCCGTGTGCGCTCGAATGTGGCAGAAAAGTCACCGGCAGGATTGATTGGGAAATCAGGTTTTGCCGTATGCAACGCCATTCGGGAGAGCACATCCTTTCAGGCGTTGTTCATTCGCTTTTTGGCTACAATAACGTGGGTTTTCATATGAGCGAACGGGAAATGACTGTCGATTTTGATGGTGTTTTTTCACCCGGAGATATAGAAAACGTCGAAAAGGCCGTCAATTCCGTGGTGTGGAAAAACCTTAAAATTACAATATCTTATCCGACTGACGATGAAGAAAAAACTGTTTCGTACAGAAGCAAACTCGAAAATATCGAGAATTTGCGCCTTGTCACGATAGAAGATACAGACTGCTGCGCCTGCTGTGCTCCTCACGTTTCAAGAACGGGGGAGATAGGCATAGTCAAGGTTATTGACTCGACGCCAAACAAGGGCGGAACACGGCTTACGGTACTTGCCGGTGCTACGGCACTGCACGACTATTCTGAGCTTAATCGCGCAAATAAACAGATGATGAAAACTCTCTCTGTGCCGAGAGAAGATGTCTCCGCGGCGGCGGAAAGGCAGGTAGAGCTTGTCAGTTCACTCCGATATGAGAATCAGGAACTTGCAAAGCGTCTTGCGTGGAGCGAACTGTCTGTGATAAAGATAAACAGCTCCGCAATTTCATTTGCCGAAAATCTGTCGTATGAGGAGCTTCGCCATTGTTCGAATATGTTGATGGAGCAAGGGTGTGAAGTCTGTTTGCTTTTTTCGACAAACGACCGCGAAAATTATATATACGTCGTGAGTGGGGTGCGCGATATAAGAGCGATTGTAAAAAGCCTCAACGACACATTTGACGGCAAAGGTGGCGGAAAACCGAATTATGCTCAGGGGAAAATAGTTTCCGGGTCGACCGAAACGATCAGGACCTTTGCAGAAGAAATATTGAAATGAAGTCACAAAAGCTTTAACGTCAAACACGGAGGTTTTATATGAAAATCGCAATTTTAGATAAATGTACGGTGACAAAGGGTGATGTTTCGCTTTCTGAAATATCATCGCTCGGGGAAACCGTTTTTTACGACGTTGTTCCGGATGACGAAATTGCCGGAGCGATAGGAGATGCCGATGCGGTCATCTGCAACAAGGCTCGCATAACAGCGGAGGTTATGTCAAAATGCAAAAACCTTAAATATGTCGGGCTTTTTGCAACCGGATACAACAACATTGACATTGCATATGCGCGTGAGCACGGCATATGTGTATGCAATGTTCCGGGGTATTCGACAAACGCCGTTGCGCAGATGACATTCTCGTTCATTCTCGCGCTTTCGGGAAGTCTTTGTGACTACACAAACTCAACGCGCGAGGGCGGCTGGATAAAGTCTTCGACATTTTCATATTTCCCGTTTCCGATTTTTGAACTTGCAGGCAAAACTCTCGGCATTTTCGGCTTTGGAAACATAGGCCGTGAGGTGGCGAAAATCGGAGAAGCTTTTCATATGAACATTCTCGTTTCCACGCGCACACCGTCAAAATGCACGGAGTATGAGTGCGTCGGAGTTGAGGAGCTTTTTGAAAGGGCTGACTTTCTGACGCTTCACGCACCGCTCACACCCGAAACCGAGCGGGTTGTAAATGAGAAGACACTCTCCCTTATGAAGAGTTCGGCATACCTTATAAACACTTCGCGCGGCGGTGCGGTTGACGAACGGGCTCTTGCACGCGCGCTTAATGAGGAGAGACTTGCAGGTGCGGGCATTGACGTGCTGACGTGTGAGCCGATGGAAAAAGAAAATCCGCTTCGCCTTGCGAAAAACTGTCTTATAACGCCGCATATTGGCTGGGCACCGATAGAAACGCGCCGCCGTCTTATGACGCTGGTTGCAGAAAATATCAGCGCGTGGATGGGCGGAAACCCGAAAAACGTTGTAAGTAAATAAAATGAATCGGTCGGCAAAGCCGACCGATTTTTAATGCAGTATAAAGAATAACAGGAAGGAAAGAACCGTAAAGGCGAGGAGACTGCCTGCGGCAACGAGAAATTTTTGTTTGGGAAAGCCGCAGCTGTCCGAGCAGTTTTTCTTGACGTAGTCATCTGCTATAAGACATGCCTCGCGTATGATTTTTTCTGAATCGATCGCAGAAGCCGAATTTTCGTTGAGTATGAAAATTGCTTCGTCAAATATGCTGTCAACGGGCGTTTTCACAACTATAACACGTTTGGAGATTCCCTTTACCATACGAAAACTTCCTCTCAAAAAGCGTTTGCAAACAAATTTTGCCCGTCAGCATAAAGTTTTATTCATTAAAGTTACTTTCTATGAGAAGTACGGCAACGGTCATATCGTCGTTTTTGCCGTGAGTTCCCGCGGCAAAGGCAACGATTGTGTCGGCGAGCGCCTTGGGAGAGGCTTCCTTTGATTGAGAAATGAATTTTAAAAGCTTGTCCTCGTCGGAGGAATCACAGACTCCGTCGCTTGTCATAATTATAAAATCACCCTCGTTGAGTATGAGCTCGGTTTTGTCTATCGACGGGTTTCCGTCGATTACAACGCCTGCGGGAAGGGAAGAAGAGGTTATGCGGCGCACGCGTTCACCTCGTTTTACATATGTCGGTGCGGCGCCGAGTTTATAAAATTCTGCCCTGCCAGTAAACATATTTGCATAAAAAAGGTCGAGCGTTGCAAAGCTTCCGCTCTCCTCAACTTTCAGTGTAAGAGCACTTTGGAGAGTTTTCAGAGCACTTTCCGGAGGGATACACGATTTTATAAAGCTTTCAAGAAGAAGAACGGCTTTTGCACTTTCGGATGCCGCAAGATTACCGCTTCCCATACCGTCGGAAAGAAGAAGCGCGACCTTTCCGTTTTCGGGGGAGAAGAAGCTTCCTGAATCGCCGCTTAAAACCGAGCCCTTGCGGTTTAAGCCGGATGCCGCGAAAACACTTCGGAGAGAAGGCTTTTCGTGGATGAGAATTTCGTCGATGCTGTTGCCGAAGGTGTATTTCGGCAAGGTGAGAGGCACTCCGAGAGCTTTTTCAAAAAGCGGTGCAAAAGTTTTGTAGTCATCTTTGATACAGGAAAGGTCCTTGCCGCACAGGTGAATATTCAATCTGTTTTCACGGTCTCTGTAAACTGCACTGTCACAGAGAATTCCGTTTGAGGTGAGATGTGAGCGCAGCTCTCTTTCTGCCTGCTCGTCAAAGCGGGTGTTTGCAAGTATGTCCGAAGACAGCTCTGTAAAAATAGCGGAGGCATCGGAGTATTGCTTCGTGAGAAGTCGTCTGCTTTCAAAGAGCTTCTTTTCAAACTTCGCACTGCAACGCCTGGTTACAATTTCGCGGTTTATGCTCGCTATGAATTTTTCGATGTGCAGACAACGCGAGGTGAAATGGATGGGAAAATCCTTGGCTGTGAGGATGCCGCTTTCCCGCACAGCGAGACTTGCGTTGTTGAGCGCGTCGCGTGTTGCTTCAAAGTCGCGCTGCCAGCAGATTTTTGATAGTGTGCATTTTTTGCAGAGAGTTGCCGTTGTCCGCCTGAAAAGTGCCGCATCGGAAAAGTTTTCGTCGCTGTTTTCGCGCTTTGGCTCTCCTATGACGCGGCCGAGGTTTGAAAAGGCTTCTGCGGCAAGATTTAAGCGCTTTGCGGCGTATGAGCGGAAATGCACATCGCTTCTGCCCCTGGTAAGAGCGAAAAATTGCCCTGCTTTTTCCGAGAAAAGGTTGGAGGTAAGAAGAAAAATGCCGGATGCCGCAAGAAGCTCGCTTCCGCGGGAAAGAAGAGATGTGCTGTCAAGGCAGAGCGATATAAAAAGGGCGGACAAAGAAGAAACTGCAACACCTGCAAGTTTTGATTTTCCCGAAAAGGCACCGCAGCAGATGCCGCAGATGCCGTACAGCATACAGAATTCCGCGGAGGAGAAGGCAAGAGAGACAGAAATTCCCATAATAAGTCCGCATAGCGCACCCATACCTGCCCCACCGCAAAACGCAACAAGCATAACAAAGGCAAAGGCAAGCGCACGACCCGGCGAGAAAAAACCGAACAGCGAGAAATTGCAAAGTGCAACAGTAAAGGCGGCGCATAACGTGAGAATGCAGGGGATGAGCTCTGTTGTAGTTTTTTTCTTTTCGCTCAGAAGTTTTTTGAACATATATGCGGAAAATGCGGAAAGAGCGGTTTCAAAAGCCGCAAGCGCCGTGTCAGGAAGCGTAAAACCGCCATCAATAAGAAAGACAAGATGTATGCAGATATTTGGAATTGCGACTGCAAGAGGTGAAAAAAGGCGGCTTTTGTAAATTGAGGTTCCCTCAAAAACGAAATGAGCAGTGAAAATAAGAATAACACATGCGATGTATTTAAGAGAATTTATGTAATCAAAAACCGAGAGATAACCGAGTGTTGTGCCGAGTAACCCCCAGAGCGCGTGCGAGCCCGATGAAAAAGCGGCACTCGCCGCAAGCCCGAACGGAGCGGCACTTCCGAGAATTATTCCCCGCGAAAGAAGAAAAGCGGAGACAAACCTGAGCGGATAAAGAAACGTCTTTACGGGTATTTTCTCTGTGAAAGCGGAAAATATATTTTTCAATTTCCTTTTTGTTTTTACATCCATTTTAAAATCATTCCTTTCCTTGTGTAGATTATATAAGAAACTGTGTGAGTAACAAGTCGGAAAATAAGTGTCGTATTTTAAGTTTTGAAACAGCAAAAGGCAGAGAAGGAAAATAAAAGGTTTTTGATTCTTGCAAATTGACGTCAGAAGCAGAAAAATGCGATAACTTTTAAATTTGTGTAAAATAGATAAAAAAACTTTGTTAAATTTTTGATTTTCTCGCTAAATGCTATTGATATTTTGACTAAAACATAATAAAATAATAGATAGCAAAAATTGCACAATTATGAAAGGGGCGAATTCATGTAATGAGTTTGACGACCAACAAGTATGTAAATGAATGGGTCAAAGAAATTACCGAATTGGTTAAGCCGGATTCGGTCGTTTGGATTGACGGCAGCGAAGAGCAGCTCGAAGCACTTCGCGCACAGGCAGTTTCAACAGGCGAGCTTATTAAACTTAACGAGGAGAAGCTTCCGGGCTGCTACCTCCACAGAACAGCGATCGACGACGTTGCCCGCGTTGAAGACCGCACGTTCATCTGCGCTCCCACAAAGGAAGAAGCAGGCGCTACAAACAACTGGATGGATCCTGCTGAGATGTATGCAAAGCTCAGAAAGCTTTATGACGGCAGCATGAAGGGCAGAACAATGTATGTTCTTCCGTTCTCCATGGGTGTTGTAGGCTCTCCGTTTGCAAAAGCGGGTATTGAGATTACCGACTCTATCTACGTTGTTCTCAATATGAAGATTATGACACGCATCGGCAAGGCAGTTCTTGACAACCTTGGCGACAGCGCTGATTTCGTTCACGGTCTCCACAGCCGTGCTACAATGAATCCTGAGGAGAGATACATTGTTCAGTTCCCGCAGGATAACACAATCTGGTCAATCAACTCCGGTTACGGCGGCAACGTTCTTCTCGGTAAGAAGTGCTTTGCTCTCCGTATCGCTTCCTACCAGGGTCGCAACGAGGGCTGGATGGCTGAGCATATGCTCATCCTCGGCGTTAAAGCACCTAACGGTGAGAAGAAGTACATCGCAGCAGCATTCCCGTCTGCTTGCGGCAAGACAAACCTTGCTATGCTTATTCCGCCGAAGGAATATGTAGAAAAGGGTTATGAGGTTGAGTGCGTAGGTGACGATATCGCATGGCTCCGTGTCGGCGATGACGGTCGCCTCTGGGCTATCAACCCGGAAGCCGGTTTCTTCGGCGTTGCTCCGGGTACTAATATGAAGTCCAACCCGAACGCTCTTAGAACCTGTCTCCAGGATACAATATTTACAAACGTTGTTCATAATACAGAAGACAACACTGTATGGTGGGAAGGCCTTGACAAGAACCCGCCGAAGAACGCTATCAACTGGAAGGGCGAGAAGTGGGACTGCGAGTCAGGCGAGAAGGGTGCTCATCCGAACAGCCGTTTCACAGCTCCGGCATCAAAGTGCCCGTGCATCTCTCCGGAATTTGAAAGCCCGAAGGGCGTTCCGATTTCCGCAATCGTATTCGGCGGTCGCCGCGCAAAGACTGCTCCGCTCGTTTACCAGTCATTTGACTGGAACCACGGTGTGTTCGTAGGCTCTGCTATGGCTTCCGAAACAACAGCAGCAGCAGCGGGTGCTGTCGGCGTTGTCCGTCGTGACCCGATGGCTATGCTTCCGTTCTGCGGATACAATATGGGTGACTACTTCAACCATTGGATTGAAATGGGCAAGAAGATCACAAAGAAGCCGAAAATCTTCAACACAAACTGGTTCAGAACAGATTCCAACGGCAAGTTCCTCTGGCCGGGATTCGGTGATAACCTCCGTGTTCTCGAATGGATTCTCAAGCGCTGCGACGATGAGATCGGTGCAGACGAGACAGCTATCGGTTATGTTCCGAAGGCTGAGGACATCAACCGCGAGGGTATCGAAGATGAGGTAACAATGGATATCCTCCGCGATATTCTCTCCGTTGATGCAGGTCTCTGGAAAGAAGACGCTGCAAACCTCGAAGAATTCTATGCAAAGATTCAGAGCGTCGGAAACAGAATGCCGAAGGAAATGTACGACCAGCTTGAAGGCTTAAAATCACGCCTCGGCTAATAAACCGGATATAAACCGTGTCACTTTGTGGCACGGTTTTTTCATTTTCTACTATATAAAAAAAGTATTTAAAATTTTCTGATTGTATGTTATAATATATAATGATTATTTATATTTGTTTTTACCGCTTTGGAGGTGGCAGAAATGAAATGCGTGCTTGGTATTGATATAGGCGGAAGCACAACTAAAATCATAGGTTACAGAAACGGTGAAATTTTCTCTCCGCTTCTCGTCAAGGCGAGCGACCCGCGCGCCTCGCTTTACGGTGCTTTCGGAAAGTTTTTAAGTGAAAACAAGCTTTCACTTTCGGACATTTCAAGCGTTATGATAACGGGAGTCGGCGCAGATGACAGCCAGAAGGAAATTTTCGGAGTTGAGACTCACAGAATAGAAGAGTTTCGCGCAGTGGGTCATGGCGGCTTGTTTCTCAGTGGGCTTGACTCTGCCGTAGTTGTAAGTATGGGAACGGGTACTGCATTTGTTTCGGCAAGCCGTGACGGCGTTTATCATATGGGCGGCACAGGCATCGGAGGAGGCACTCTTATCGGGCTTTCAAACCGTATGTTCAATGTCCGTAATTTTGACGACATTATCGAAACTGCTGCCTCAGGTGACCTAAATAACGTTGACCTTCACATACGCGACATCAGCCGTGAGGATATTGAGACACTTGCTGCTGCGACCACGGCGTCAAATTTCGGCAGGATAAGCGACCTTGCGACGAATGCTGACCTTGCACTCGGTATAATCAATATGGTTTTCCAGACAATCGGCGTTATGGCAGCATTTTCTGCAAAAAATGCCGGAACAGAAAACATTGTGCTTACGGGCAATCTCACAAACGTACCGCAGGCAGAAAATATTTTTAAAGGGGTAGAAACGCTTCACGGTGTAAAGTTTATCATACCGGAGCATTCCGAGTATGCAACTGCAACAGGTGCGGCGCTTATGTACGGTAATAACATATGAACATAAAAGAGCTTCCCGAGGAATTTATTTGCCGCCAGCAGGAATATATACAGGCGGTGGCAGAGTTTAACAGAGAAAAGACGCTATACGCGTTTGTTGATACATACGGTTGCCAGCAGAATGAGGCGGACAGCGAAATTATACGCGGAATTCTGCAGGAAATGGGATATATGCAGACTGACGACGAGAACATCGCCGATGTCATAGTCATAAACTCCTGTGCCGTGCGCGAGCACGCAGAGCAGAGGGTGCTTGGAAATGTCGGTCAGCTTGTACACTCAAAGAGAAAAACAAACTGTATCATCGCAGTTTGCGGATGTATGGTTCAGCAGCCGGCGATGGCGGAGAAGATAAAGAAAAGCTATCGCCATGTCGATATGGTGTTTGGCGTACATGCTCTCCCGCGTTTTCCCGAGCTTTTATATCGCGCACTGACGGAAAAAAAGCGCATTTTTGATATTGAGCAGTCAGACGGCGTTATTGCAGAGGGGCTTCCTGTGCTTCGTAAGGACAAGACGAAGGCGTGGATATCAATTATGTATGGCTGCAACAATTTCTGCACTTATTGCATTGTTCCGTATGTCAGAGGGCGTGAGCGTTCGCGCGACCCTGAAAAGATTGTTGCAGAGGTAACAAAGCTCGTTTCCGAGGGTTGCCACGATATAACACTTCTCGGACAGAATGTAAACTCATACGGAAATGACCTTGACTGCGGTGTTGACTTTTCATCGCTTCTTGAAATGATAAATGCAATTCCGGGTGATTTCAGAATAAGATTTATGACGAGTCATCCGAAGGATGCGACACCGCGCCTTTTTGATACTATGGCAAAATGCGAAAAGGTTGCGCGCCATATTCACCTTCCGTTCCAGTCGGGAAGCGACAGAATTCTCTCGCTTATGAACCGCCGTTATGACAGCAAAAAGTATCGCGAGCTTGTTGCATACGCAAGAGAAAAGATGCCGGGAATTTCGGTTACGAGTGACGTAATCGTAGGTTTTCCCGGTGAGACGGAGGAGGATTTTGAAAAGACAATGGAGCTTGTTGAAGACATATGCTTTGACGGTCTTTTCGTATTTATCTACTCAAAGCGTTCGGGCACACCTGCCGCAGAGATGGAGGATGTAACGCCGCGAAGCGAAAAGGTAAAAAGGTTCCAGCGCCTTTTTGACCTGCACGATGAAAATACCGCAAAAATGAGCAAAACATTGCTCGGGACAGAGGCGGAGGTTCTTGTCGAAGGGGTATGTACAGACCAGGGTGAGTATAACCTTATTGCAAGAACGGACGGAAACCGCCCGATATATTTAAAGGGAAGTCCTGACCTTGTGGGAACGTTTTTGAAAGCAAAAATCGAAAATTCCTCAAAATGGGGAATGTTCGGCAAGATTTCGGATAGGGGTTAATTTGAATGGAACAGTATTCTCCGATGATGCTTCAATATATGAAAATCAAAGAGCAGAATAAGGACAGTATTCTGTTTTTCCGCCTTGGAGATTTTTATGAAATGTTTTTTGACGATGCGCGTCTTGCATCGGAAGAGCTTGAACTCACGCTTACCGGCAAAGAGTGCGGGCTTTCTGAACGTGCGCCTATGTGCGGCGTTCCGTATCATTCCTGCGAAGCATACATCGCGCGCCTTATTGCCAAGGGATATAAAGTTGCAATATGCGAGCAGACGGAAGAACCGGGAAAAGGCAAGAAGCTTGTCAACCGCGATGTTGTGCGCGTAATCACGCCCGGTACCGTTATAGAAAACACAATGCTCGACGAAACGCGAAATAACTATATCTGCGGAATATACTTTGAATACAAGCGAGCAGCGCTGTGCTTTATTGATATATCGACGGGCGAGGCAACGGCTTCTGAGCTTTCGGGAGAGGATGTTTCCGACCAGATAATGAACGAAACGGCAAAATTTTCACCTGCCGAAATCGTTGCAAATGAAAAGTTCTTAAAAGAGAACGAAGAGCTTATTGATTATATGAAGAAGTCGCTTCATATAAACGTTGAGAAAAATGACGAGGTTTTTGATGGGGCTTCCGCAAAAGAAGCTCTTCTGGACCATTTTTCAAAAAAGGATGCAGGCGAGCTGGGCTTTTCGGAAAACTCTCTTGCAATAAACGCCGTCGGTGGGCTGATAACATATCTGCACCAAACGCAAAAAACAAATCTTTCGCACATAAACAAGATAGAACTCTACTGCCGCGAGCAGTATATGATACTTGATGAAACGGCGCGGAGAAATCTTGAAGTGTGCGAGACTATGCGCACAAAAGAAAAGCGCGGCTCGCTTCTGTGGGCGATAGACAAAACCAAGACATCAATGGGAGGAAGACTTCTCCGTTCGTGGCTTGAAAAACCGCTTATGGATGTCACGGAGATAAACGAGCGCCTTGATGCGGTCGAAGCTTTTGTGGAAGAGCCTATAACACGTGAAGAAATCATAGAGAGTCTTCGTGCGGTGCGCGACATCGAAAGGCTTTTAGGCCGCGTTGTGTACGGAATAGCAAACGGACGCGACCTTCTCGCAATGGCAAAAACCTTCTTTGAGATACCGAACATCAAGTCAAAGCTTAATGAGGTTTCATCAAAGCTTATTTCGGAAATTTACGGCGGGCTTGATGAGCTTTTCGATATGTTCGCGCTTATAGATGAGGCGATTTCCGAGGAAGCACCGTTTTCCATACGCGAGGGCAAAATATTTAAAAAGGGCTATAACGAAGAGGTTGACAGACTGCGCGATATTTTAGAAAACGGCAAAAACTATATCGCGGAGATGACCGCCCGTGAAAAAGAGAAGACGGGAATCAAAAACCTCAAAATCAAATACAATAAGGTTTTCGGATACTATATTGAGGTAACAAACTCAAACCTTTCAGATGTTCCGGATTATTACATCAGAAAACAGACACTGACAACAGGCGAAAGATACATAACCGACGAGCTTAAAAACTTAGAGAGCGAAATTCTCGGCGCACAGGAAAGGGTGTGCCACCTTGAAACAGAGCTTTTCCGCGGAATTTGCGATAAGGTTGCGGAAAACACTGTCCGCATCCAGACGACATCACAAGCCCTTGCAAAGCTTGACGTTGTCACAAACTTTGCATCCGTTGCGGCACATTACGGCTACCATAAGCCCAAGGTAAACACCGGCTCGAAGATAACCATAAAGGATGGCCGCCATCCTGTTGTCGAGCGGGTTATGAAGGATTCTCTCTTTGTTCCGAACGATGCGTTTCTTGATTGCAATGAAAACCGTATGGCAATTATCACAGGCCCTAATATGGCGGGCAAATCAACCTTTATGCGTCAGGTTGCGCTCATCACGCTTATGGCGCAGGTTGGCTCGTTCGTTCCGGCAAGAGTTGCGGAGATCGGCGTGGTTGACAGAATATTCACGCGTATCGGCGCGTCTGATGACCTTGCCTCGGGTCAGTCGACCTTTATGGTTGAGATGAACGAGGTTTCGGAAATCATAAAGAAAGCTACTTCAAAAAGTCTTATAATTCTTGACGAAATAGGTCGCGGAACATCAACATTTGACGGAATGGCTATTGCACGTTCCGTAATTGAATATGTTTCGGACAAGAAATGCATCGGTGCAAAAACCCTCTTTGCAACACACTATCACGAGCTTACAGAGCTTGAAGGAAAGCTTCCGGGAATCAAGAACTATAACATAGCAGTCAGAAAGCACGGCTTTGATATTACTTTCCTTCGCAAGATTGTGCGCGGCAGTGCCGACGACAGCTACGGAATAGAGGTTGCCCGCCTTGCGGGAATTCCGGATTCCGTAATCCTTCGTGCAAAGGAAATTTTAGAAAACCTTGAAAGCGAAAAGCCGCTTTCGATGCCTGAGTTTGAGTTACCCGAAGAAAAAACGCGAAGTGCGGAAGGCGACGCCATAATCCGTGAGCTTTCGCATATGGATGTCAACACGCTTTCTCCGCTTGAAGCACTTTCGCTTCTTTTTGAACTTGCAAAAAGGGCACGCGGGGCAGAATGATAAAAGGAGGGGTTTTTCGTGGGCGTTATAAATGTACTTGAAACACACGTTGCGAATATGATTGCCGCAGGCGAAGTTGTGGAAAATCCCGCCTCGGTGGTAAAAGAGCTTCTGGAAAATGCAATAGACGCGGGAGCGTGTGCCGTAACGGTTGAAATACAGAGCGGAGGAGTTGCATATATCCGCGTGACGGATGACGGCTGCGGTATGTCGCCCGAGGATGCAAAAACTGCTTTTCTGCGTCATGCTACGAGCAAAATTTCAAAGGCAGAAGACCTCGACGGGATAACAACACTCGGCTTTCGTGGCGAGGCGCTTGCGGCAATATCCGCTGTTTCAAAGATAGACCTTATCACAAAGTCAAAAACTGCCGGTATGGGAACTGCGATTTATGCAGAGGCGGGAGACGTCATTCGCGAGAGCGATTCAGGTTGCCCTGACGGAACAACGATAATCGTGCGTGAGCTTTTCTATAACACGCCTGCGCGTATGCGCTTTTTAAAGAAAGACGCAACAGAGGCAGCTGCGGTTGAAAGTGTAATAAAAGCCTCGGCACTTGCACATCCTGAGGTCTCAATAAAATTCATCCGCGACGGCCGCGATGTTCTCCACACTCCGGGTGACGGAGTTTTGAAAAATGCAATGTATGCGCTTTTCGGGCGTGACTTTGCAAATAATATGAAAGAGGTCGTGTGCCATCAGCACGGAATATCTGTGCGCGGCTTTACCTGTACGCCCCAAAGCTCGCGAGGCAACCGCGGTCTGCAATTCTTCTTTGTCAATGGACGTGCCATAAAATCAAAAATGCTTGCGGTCGCGCTTGATAACGCGTACAAGGAAATGCTTATGAAGGGGCGTTTTCCGACTTGCGTGCTTATGCTTGATGTACCGCCGACGCAGGTGGATGTCAATGTTCATCCGGCAAAGACTGAGGTGAAGTTTGCACGGGAACGCGATGTTTTTGATATAGTATATTTCGGTGTGAAATCAGCGCTTGAAGCGCGTGAGGAAAAGGTTGTTCCTCCGCCGTCTGTGCCAAAACCCGCACCGGTTGACAATGTCACAAAAAATCAGATGAAGATAGATATGACGCCGCCTGTGCTCAAACTTTCTTCATCTCCGATAAAGCTTGAACCGATGGAAATGCCGGTGCGCACGGAAGAATCCGTAATTTCGGCACTTGAAGGTATGAAGAACGAGAAAAAAAGCGAAAAACCGCTTATGATGCGCTCGACATATATGCCTGAATATCGTGCAGAACCCAAAGCCGAGCCTCCGAAAGCGCCTGAACGTGAAGCTTTTGCGGAAGAGAAACCCAGCGAGGTAAAGGAAGAAAAGAAAATCCGCCTTATCGGCGAGGCGATGAACACATACATCATAGCAGAATACGGCGACAGTGTTGTGTTTATAGACAAGCACGCGGCTCACGAGAGGATAATATTTGAGAAGCTTCAAAAAAATTCGGGTTCTGCAATGTCGCAGATTTTGCTCACTCCCGAGGTTGTTGAGTTTGATAAGCTCTCCTGCGCGGCAATCCTTGAAAACCGCGAAGAGATAGAGAAAATCGGCTTTGATGTTGACGAGTTCGGTGACGGAAGCGTTGTGGTATCGGCGATTCCCGACGGAATAGACGTAAACGATGCCGTTGCTGTTTTAGAAGATCTTGCAGAAACTCTCAGAAGCGGTGCACGGACAAGAAGACCGGATATTCTTTCCGAGACGATGTATTCCGTCGCGTGCAAGGCTGCGATAAAGGCAGGCCAGAAAAATGCACCCGAAGAGCTTATGGCGATAGCAGAGAGGGTTCTGCTTTCTGATGATATCCGCTTCTGTCCGCACGGCAGACCGGTTATGATAGAGTTTTCAAAGAATGACCTTGAACGAAAGTTCAAGAGAATAGTATAAGGTGATATATGCAAAAAAACAGGATTATCTGCATAGTCGGGCCTACGGCATCGGGGAAAACCGCGCTTTCGATCGCCCTTGCAAAAAAGCTTTCGGGCGAGATTGTTTCGGGTGATTCGATGCAGATATACAAGGGTATGGATATCGGAACGGCAAAACCCGATGAAACCGAGCGTGACGGAGTTGTGCACCATATGCTCTCCGTTGCAGAGCCTTCCGAAAACTATTCGGCTGCGCGCTATGTAAAAGAGGCGGGAGCGTGTGTAGACGAAATTCTCTCGTGTGGGAAGGTGCCCATTGTTGTGGGGGGAACGGGGTTATATATCGATTCTCTCGTAAACGGCACCGAGTTTGCGGCGCATCTTGAAGATGAGAAATACCGCCGGGAACTCTGGGAATTATATGAAGAAAAAGGAGTAGAATTTCTCCACGATATGTTGTCGCGCGTTGATGCTGCGCGTGCAGAAGAAATACACAAGAACAATGTAAAGCGTGTTATCCGCGCACTTGAAGTGTATAAAATTACGGGAAAGACAATTTCAGAGCACGACGAAGAAACAAAAGGAAAAGAGCCTAAATACGACGCGACGTACATCGGGCTTGAATTTCAAAACCGTGACAGGTTGTATGAGAGAATAAACCTTCGTGTTGATAAAATGATAGAGGCGGGGCTTTTACGGGAAGTTGAAAATCTTCTCGGAAGCGGTCTTTCGCCGTCGTCTACTGCAATGCAGGCAATAGGATATAAAGAACTTGTTGCATATTTTGAGGGAAAAGAGATGCTCGATGAAGCAATCGAAAAAATAAAGCTCAATTCCAGAAGATATGCAAAACGGCAGATGACGTGGTTTAAGCGCAATGAAAAGGTGAACTGGATTGCGGTTGATAAGTCGGAAAATATTTCCGACATAATACAAAATTCGATGAATTTCATCTCTTTTGACAGTATATAATTTTATAGAAAAATTATAGAAAGAGTGTGATTCATTATGACAAAGACAGCAGGGTTGCAGGATGTTTTTTTAAACAAGGCGAGAAGTGAGGGGATAAGCGTTACGGTGTTTCTCACCAACGGCTTTCAGCTTAAAGGAACAGTCCGCGGCTTTGATTGTTTTACGGTGGTGCTTGTGAGCGACGGAAGACAGCAGCTTATATATAAGCACGCGATATCCACCATTGTTCCGTCGAAAGCAATAAGATTTTTTGAAATTTCGGAAGAGGAGGATTCGCGGGAAGAGTGCGTCTGATGCAGCGGGCGCGCAAAAGCCCCGAAACAGAAGATGAAAAAGGAAAGCATAATTCCTAAAATCATAACACTTGTTCTGGGTGTTTTTCTGTGTGCATACATAGGTTATCAGGCGTATCGCGCGTTGTATAATCCCGTAAGCACCGTGGGTGCCGTGTATACCGAGGTGGACGATGTCGTTGAGATGAGCGGATATATCATCCGTGATGAGAAACTTCTTGCGAAAGCCCCGGGCTCCGGTGTTCTCGAACTGAATATGCAGGAGGGCGAACGTGTTGCAAGCGGCAGCGCGGTTGCGGTCATATACAAGGATGAGGCTTCTGCCGGGAAAAATCAACAGGTAGCCTCTCTCTCTGAGCAGATAGACAGAATATCAAAACTCTATTCCCAAAGCGGCGAGAGCTATGACATAGACGCTGCAAACGACAAAGTTTCAGATGCTGCGATTGCGATACATACGATGGTCCAGGAGGGTGTTTCTAACAATTCGCGTGAGATGTGCGAGGAGTTTAAAATGCAGACTCTTGTGCGCGAATATATCTATCGCGACAAGTCAGAGCTTCTTTCGGTTATAAATGAGCTTAAAAAAGAAAAAGACCGCTTGGGAGCGCAACGGGCGATAATAAAGAGAATTTATTCTCCTGCGGCGGGATATTTTTCGCAGTATACCGACGGTTATGAAAATGTGTTCACACCGGACCTTGTTCTGAATTCGACGCCGTCGCAATATGAGGAAACGGTGGGGAAATACGCGGTTTCTGACAATTCAAATATAGGAAAGCTCATATCGACAAACAAGTGGTATTTTGCGGCAACGATAGATGAACAAAGCGCAAAAAGACTAAAAGTCGGAAAAGAGATGACACTTAAATTCCGCGACAAAGCTCTTCCGCAGGTTTTGGGAGAGGTGGAGCGTATAAGTGATCCTGAGGGCGGCCGTGTGCTTGTCGTATTTTCGTGCACGACTCACATATCGGACTTTACAAAGATAAGAAACATAAAGGCAGACGCCGTAATAAAAACATATAAGGGACTTAAAGTTCCGCGCGAAGCACTCCGTGTAAGTGAGGATGGGAAAAACGGAGTATACTGTCTTGTTGATTCGCAGGTAAAGTTCAAGCCCGTAAATATCATTTTTGAAAAAGACAGCTACTATGTTTCCGAATATGACAGTACGGACACAAAGTCACTTTTGCTTTATGACGAAATAGTCGTTTCGGCAAAGAATCTCGAAAACAGAAAGATAATAAAATAGAGGGAAGAAAAATGCAGGGGATAGCAGAAAATATAGCCGCAATACGAAAAGAAATCGATGAAGCTGCAAGTCTTACCGGAAGGAGCGGCAGTGATATAGTCCTGGTTGCGGCGACAAAGATGAACGACACGGAAAGGGTGAAGAGCGCAATTGCCGCAGGGGTTGATGCTTGCGGAGAAAACCGTGTTCAGGAGCTTCTGGGAAAATACGAAGAAGGCGCATATGAGGGAAGGCCGCTTCACTTTATAGGAACGCTTCAGACAAACAAGGTCAAATACCTCGTAGGAAAGGTTGACCTTATCCAGTCGGTCAACTCTTTAAAGCTGGCAACTGAAATTTCAAAATGTGCGGTAAAACAGGGTATAGTTCAGGATATACTCATAGAAATCAACATAGGCGCGGAAAAGTCAAAGAGCGGGGCTTCGGAGGCCTCTGTTTTTGAACTTTGCGAGGGCATTTCAAAGCTTTCTGCACTGCGCGTTCGAGGAATTATGACAATTCCGCCGATTTCACACGATGAAGCTACGCAAAAAAGCTTTTTTTTGAAAATGAAGCAATTATTTGTTGACATTGAGACAAAAAAATACGATAATATTAGTATGGAGTTTTTGTCTATGGGCATGAGTGGCGATTACCGATTGGCCATTGAGTGCGGGGCGAATATGGTTCGCATCGGCACGGGAATTTTCGGCGCGCGCCACTATGCGTAATAAAATTTAGGAGGACAAGCTACTATGGGATTTATGGAAAAGTTCAAGGAATGGGCAAAGGTAGAAGAAGACGACGAAGAAGAGTTTGAGGATTTTGTTCCCACAGAAGACCGTGTAAGAAAACCGCAGAGCACGGTGCGTCGTGATGACCGCGTTGTCAACATCCACACAACGACACAGCTTCAGGTTGTTCTTGTAAAGCCTGAGATTTATGAAAACGCAACAGAGATTGCAGACCACCTCAAGGAAAAACGCACAGTCGTTCTCAACCTTGAATCCACAAACAAGGACGCTGCACGCCGGATTCTCGACTTTTTAAGCGGTGTTGCATACACAAACGACGGTCAGATAAAGCGTGTTGCAAACAACACATACATCATCACTCCGTATAATGTTGACCTTAAAGGCGACCTTATCGACGAGCTTGAAAGCAGCGGTCTTTGCTTCTAGACCCGGCGCGGGTTTTGAAAGGTAAGAGATTATGGTAATATTGGCCTTGTTGCGGACGTTCATAGCGACGCTTTTGCGCGTGTATGAGCTTCTGTTTATTGCGCGTGCAATTCTTTCGTGGTTTCCGATGGCAACACTCGGCGGCCTTATGAGCTTTATTTATGCAGTTACAGAACCTGTGCTTGCGCCCATAAGAGCGCTTCTTATGAAGATTCCGGCACTTGCAAGTATGCCGATAGACTTTTCGGTTCTCGTTGCATTTCTGCTCATTGATGTATTGCGCACAATAATTTTCTATATATAAAGTTTCGAGGTGACTGGGGATATGTATACTCCTAATGAAGTAAGGGATATAAAGTTCAATAAGGCAGTTTTCGGCGGATATGATATGGCTGATGTTGACCGCGCATTTTCGACAATTTCCGACGATTACGCAACTCTTTTCAAAGAGAATGCAATGCTTAAAAAGAAGCTTAAAGTTCTTGCAGACACGGTAGAGGATTACCGCGGTGTTGATGAGGCTATGAGAAAGGCACTTATCACGGCACAGAATATGGCAAACGAAATGGTTGCTGAGGCTGAGAAAAAGTGCAACGATATGCTTTCAACTGCGAGTGCCGATGCCGCAGAGCGCATAAAGTCGCTTACGGCAGAGGTTCAGGCAGAGGAGGCAAAGCTTTCCCGGGCAAAAGCCGAAACGGCTGCGTTTATAGACAATCTCGCAAAGCTGTTTGAAACAGAGCGCAGCAAGTTTTTAGAGCTTCGCAACGAGATTTCACCGGTCCCCACAACGCCTGAGGTTTCGGAAAAACCCATGAGCGACACTCTCGATGAGATTGCAAAATCTCTTGAAGAGAAAGTAAGGCTTGAAGAAGAGGAGCTTGCAGCAAAAGCTCCCGAGAAGGAAGCCGAGCCGGAAGAAACACTTCAGCCGGAGCACGAAGAGAAGAGCGACACAATCTCTTTTGAGAATAACGTTCCGACGGAAGAAGAAATGACGAGACTTGAAAAAGAAGCGGAAAAGCCGAAGCGCAAGATGCGCGTTGAGTATGAAAACCTCAAATTCGGCGCCGATTATGATATAAAAAGCGAAGACTAAAAACAAACAACAAGAGGGAGTTATCTGTAATGTCTCAGGATTATAACAGCACAATAAATTTGCCGAAAACCGAGTTTCCGATGCGCGCAAGCCTTCCCAAGCGTGAGCCGGATATGCTTGCTGCATGGGAAAACGATAATCTTTATGAAAAGATGATGGAGAAGAACGAGGGAAGACCTCAGTTCATTCTTCACGACGGTCCTCCGTTCTCAAACGGAAGTATCCATATGGGCACTTCAATGAATAAGTGCCTTAAAGACTTTATAGTCAGATATAAGAATATGGCAGGCTTTAAGGCTCCGTTTACTCCCGGTTGGGACAACCACGGTATGCCGATTGAATCTGCAATCATAAAGCAGAACAAGCTTGACCGTAAGCATATGTCAATTCCGGAATTCCGTACAGCCTGTAAGGAATTTGCGGAGAAATTTGTCGATGTCCAGAGAAATCAGTTCAAGCGTCTCGGCGTTGTCGGTGATTGGGAAAAACCCTATCTCACAATGGACCCGAAGTTTGAAGCAGAGGAAGTTAAAATCTTTGGTGAGATGTATAAAAAAGGATACATCTACAAGGGACTCAAACCGGTTTACTGGTGCCCGAAGGACGAAACTGCTCTTGCTGAGGCAGAGATTGAATATAAGGACGACCCGTGCACAACCGTCTATGTCAAATTCAAGGTGAATGATGACCTTGGAAAGCTTGCGGGAATTGACCTTGAAAACACATATTTCGTAATATGGACAACAACAATCTGGACACTTCCCGGAAACCTTGCAATCGCTATGAATCCGTCTGAGGAGTATGTAATTGCAAAGGCTCCCAACGGAGAGAACTATATTATGGCAGAGGCTCTTGCCGGCAAGGTTATGAAGATTGGCGGTTTTGACAGCTTTGAGGTTATTGACCACCATCCGGGCGCGTTCTTTGAAAATATGCTCGCAGACCATCCGTTCCTCCCGAAGACTTCACGCCTGCTCCTTGCAGACTATGTCACGATGGAATCCGGTACGGGTTGCGTTCACACGGCTCCGGGCTTCGGTGCAGATGACTATCAGACCTGCCGTCGCTACGGTATGGAAATGGTTGTCCCGGTTGACGACAGCGGTCGCCATACCGACTATGCGGGAAAATATGCAGGTATGACGACGGACGAGTCAAACCCCGCAATTTTAGAAGATATGAAAACCTCCGGTGCGCTTTTTGCATCCGAGGATATTGTCCATAGCTATCCGCATTGTTGGAGATGTAAAGGTCCGATAATCTTCCGTGCGACTGACCAGTGGTTCTGCTCGGTCGACGCGTTCAAAGACGAAACAGTCAAGGCTTGTGAAAATGTACAGTGGCTCCCCGAGTGGGGTTATGACCGCATAACGTCAATGGTACGCGAGCGTGCAGACTGGTGTATCTCCCGTCAGCGTCATTGGGGTCTCCCGATTCCGGTGTTCTACTGCGAAGATTGCAAAAAGCCGATCTGCGACGATGCAACTATTGCAAAAATTGCTGACATTTTTGCGGAAAAAGGTTCAAACGCATGGTTTGAGCTTGCGACAGAAGAGCTTATGCCCGAGGGTTATGTCTGCCCGCATTGCGGCGGCAAGCACTTCACAAAAGAAACCGACACACTTGACGGTTGGTTTGACTCGGGCTCAACACATATTGCATCTATGGAGCTTGATTCTCCGAAGTGCTGGCCGGCAGACCTTTACCTTGAAGGTGCAGACCAGTATCGCGGATGGTTCCAGTCCTCTCTCCTCACGGCTGTTGCGCTTCGAGGTGCGGCACCGTACCGTCAGGTCCTTACACACGGCTGGACCGTTGACGGAGAGGGTAAGGCAATGCATAAGTCTCTCGGAAACGGCGTAGCTCCTGAGGAGATTATTGAAAAATACGGCGCAGACGTTTTGCGTCTCTGGGCGGCTTCTGCTGACTACCGCCAGGATATGCGTTGCTCAGATGCGATATTCAAACAGCTTTCAGACACATACCTCAAAATCAGAAACACTTCAAGATATATCCTTGGTAACCTTGATGGATTTGATCCGGCAACCTGTGTTGCGTATGACGAGCTTTGCGAGATGGATAAGTGGGCACTCTCCCGCATGAACACTCTTACAAAGCGTTGCCTTGAAGCGTACGATAAATATGAGTTCTATACAGTCGTTCACGCTGTCCATAACTTCTGCGTTGTTGATATGTCAAACTTCTATCTCGACGTTATCAAGGACAGACTCTACTGTGACGGCGCAGACGGCGCATCAAGACGCGGTGCTCAGACGGTTATTTACCGCATTCTTGACAGCCTCGTCCGTATCATCTGCCCGATTCTCGCGTTCACAAGCGACGAAATCTGGAAGGCTATGCCGCATACAGCAGATGCACGCCTTGAAAATGCGGCACTCAACGATATGCCGAAGGTCGACGAAAAGGAGCTCAACCTTGAACTTGAACAGAAGTGGGAAAAGGTTCAGGCTCTTCGTGACCGCGTAAACCGCTCTCTTGAAGAAGCGCGCGCCGCAAAGGAAATCGGAAAGTCGCTCGAAGCAAAGGTTACAATATCCGCAAACGGAGAAACCTATGACTTCATAGCCGGATGTCCGGAGCTTACAAAGCTCTTTATCGTTTCTGCTGTTGAGCTTTTAAAGAATGAAGCTGTTGCAGATTCTCTCGAAGAAATCGAGGTAAAGGTAACAAAGGCAGGCGGAGTCAAGTGCCCGCGTTGCTGGACGTTCTCGGAAGAAGCAGGAACAGATGCAGAGCATCCGGAGCTTTGTCCGCGTTGCACAGCTGTTGTCAAGGGATAGAAAATTGCTGATACTTCAATTTTTAACCGTAATAATTCTTGTAGCACTCGACCAGATAACAAAGCTCTGGATAGTTACGAATATTCCGTTATACAGCGGTTTTTCGGCGATTGAAAAAGTGTTTTCCATATACCACACGGTAAACACCGGAGCCGGATGGTCGCTTCTTTCGGGTCAGACTGCGCTTCTTATTGCAGTTCCCGCCGTTGCGGTAATCGCGATGGTGTATGTGCTCACGACGGAAAAGATAAAGCCCAAAACCGGAGTGTGGGGTATTACTCTCATCCTTGCGGGTGCTGTCGGCAACCTCATCGACAGGATTTTTCGCGGCGGTGAAGTTGTTGATATGATAAAGCTTGAATTTATCGACTTTCCCGTGTTCAATGTTGCGGATATATGCGTAACGGTAGGTGCAGTGCTTTTCTTCATCTATGTAATCTTCTTCTATGAAGACAGGAAGGAAAAGAAAGATGAATAAGACCCGCCTTGTCGCAGAAATTTGCGATGAAGGAAAAAGACTTGATGTCTTTTTGGCTGAAAAACTTGATATTACAAGAAACGCCGCAGCGGCCCTCATTGAGGGCGGCGGCGTTTTGGCGCTTAAAAAGAACTATAAACTGAAAGCAGGAGATGAGATAGAGGTGACAATGCCCGAGCCTCGTGAGGTTGATATTATCCCGCAGGATATCCCGCTTGATATCGTGTATGAGGATGGTGACCTGCTTGTTATAAACAAGGCACGCGGAATGGTTGTCCACCCCGCCGCAGGAAATTGGGACAGCACACTCGTGAATGCGCTTATGTTCCATTGCGGAGAAGAGCTTTCGGGGATAAACGGAGTTCTGCGTCCGGGTATAGTACACAGGCTTGATAAGGATACGAGCGGCGTAATGCTCGTTGCCAAAAACGATTTTGCGCACAACAGCCTTGCTTTGCAGATAAAGGAGCATACCGTAAGACGCGAATATCACACCGTTGTAGTAGGGAATCTCCGCGAGGATGAGGGAACGATTGACGCGCCCATAGGCCGCCACAAAACCGACCGCAAAAAGATGGCGGTAACGAAGGCAAACTCGCGCGAGGCAATAACGCACTATTCCGTTATAGAACGTTTTTTCGGTTTTACATACGCCTCGTGTCTTCTCGAAACGGGGAGAACGCATCAGATTCGAGTGCATATGGCGCATACGGGACATCCCGTAGTGGGAGATGAGACCTATGGCGCACGCGACAAGCTCGGTCTTTCTGGCCAGTGTCTTCATTCGAAAAATATAACCTTTGTTCATCCGAGGACAGAAAAAACGATGTATTTTGAAACAGAGCTTCCCGCATATTTCAGCGAAATTTTAAAAAAGCTCCGTGCAAAGACAGGGGGATAAAAATGCCGAAAGAAATTATATATGTATACGCGATATGGAATGTCATTGTGTTTTTGATCTACGGGCTTGATAAGCTCAAAGCAAAGATGGACGCTTTCCGCATTCCTGAAAAAACGCTTATTACCATTGCGGCGGTTTTCGGCGGTGTCGGTGCATGGGCAGGGATGAGGATCTTCCGCCACAAAACAAGGACAACAAAGTTTACCGTAGGAGTGCCGCTTCTTGCACTTTTAAATCTTGCAGTTATTTTTGTTTTGATGTTGACATTTGAAAAAAATGGGATTATAATGTAGTCACAATCAAATAGGGGTGCTGAGTGCAACTCGGCTGAGAGCGGGCATAATGTTGTCTGTAACCCATGAACCTGATGCGGATAATGCCGACGTAGGAAAGCTTTCATTAGATTTACGTAAATCACGCCTTGCATATCCGCACGGTGTGATTTTTTATGTTTAAAGGAGATTTTTTATGCAGACAAAAACAAAAAAACTTACTGAGTGTGCCGTTATGGTGGCACTTGCTACGGTGTTGTCATTTATTTACATATACCAGGCGCCGCAGGGCGGCTCTGTAACTCTTGGTAGTATGGTTCCGCTTGTGATTGTAAGCGCCCACATAAAGGATATGCGCTGGGGACTTCTTGCCTGCTTTGCGTATTCGCTTATTCAAATGATGTTCGGCTTTGTCGCGCCGCCAACGGCAACACTTGCATACTTTTTTGCGGTGGTAGCACTTGATTATGTCGTCGCATTTACAGTAATCTGTCTTGTAAATCCCATATCAAAGCTTTTCTCAAACGAGCTTTTAGGAGTAGGCTTTGGTGCGGCGGTTGCCGTTGCGTGCAGGTTTCTCTGCCACTTTGCGACGGGAATCCTCATCTGGGGAGTATATGCGCCCGAGGGTCGGCCCGTCTGGCTGTACTCGCTTCTCTATAACGGAGGGTATATGCTGCCTGAGCTTGTCATAACTGTGGTGCTTTCAATTGCAATTTATGCAGTAGTTATAATAAAACGCAGAAAATAATAAAAAGGCAGCTTATAGCTGCCTTTTTATTCTGTCTATCGCGCTTTTTTCAAGTCGTGAAACCTGCGCCTGACTGATGCCTATTTCGTTTGCGACCTCGGTTTGTGTTTTGCCGTCAAAAAAGCGAAGCGAAAGAATATGCTTTTCGCGGTTGTTGAGGTTTGAAATTGCCTCCTTTAAAGCAATGTGTTCAAGCCAGTTGTCGTCGGTGTTTTTCGTGTCACCGACCTGGTCCATAACGCAGATTGTGTCGCCGCCTGAGTCTGAATACACCGGTTCATAGAGCGAAACCGGGTCACTTATTCCGTCAAGAGCAAAGACGATGTCTTCATATTTCACATCCATAGCCTTTGCGATTTCCTCAATGCTCGGCTCGCGCTGGTTTTCGTTTATAAGCCGCTCTTTTGTTTGCAGGGCGCGATATGCCGTATCACGCATCGAGCGGGAAACCCGGATTGTGCTGTTGTCGCGCAGATATCGTCTGATTTCGCCGATGATCATCGGAACGGCATAAGTGGAAAGACGGAGGCCGAGAGTGACGTCAAAGTTGTCTATTGCCTTGATGAGTCCCACACATCCCACCTGGAAAAGGTCGTCCACCGCTTCGCCGCGGTTTGAAAACCGCTGTATTACGCTGAGCACAAGACGGAGGTTTCCGGAGATAAGCTTGTCCCGCGCACTGATGTTTCCGCTCCGGTATTCCCTTAACAAAGAGTTTGTTTCATCGCCTGAAAGAACATCGAGGTCAGAGGTATTAACGCCGCATATTTCAACTTTCCCGTTTATCAAATAAACACCCTCCCAAAAGCAATAAGACTGTTATCATTATTGCCGTTGGAGGGTGTTTTAATTCTTAAAGAAATTTAACCATTTCATTTTTCAGTCGCGCGATAATCCTTTTTTCGAGGCGCGATATGTATGACTGCGAGATGCCTAAAATGTCGGCAACTTCCTTCTGTGTTTTCTCCTGCTCACCGCCTATGCCGAAGCGCATTTTTATAATCATCTGTTCCTTTTCGCCGAGTGTTTCAAGAGCACGGGCGAGAAGCTCGCGGTCTGTTTCGTCCTCAATCGGGCGGATAACGCTGTCAGGCTCCGTGCCGAGAATATCGGATAGGAGAAGCTCGTTTCCGTCCCAGTCGGTGTTGAGCGGCTCGTCAAACGATATTTCGTTTTTCTGCGACGAGCTTTTGCGGAGATACATAAGAATCTCGTTTTCTATGCAGCGCGAGGCGTACGTTGCAAGTTTGATGTTTTTTTCGGGGCGGTATGTGTTGACGGCCTTGATAAGTCCTATCGTGCCTATTGATACAAGGTCCTCTATGCCGACGCCCGTGTTTTCAAACCGCTTTGCAATATACACAACAAGGCGCAGATTATGCTCGGTAAGCGTACGCTTGACGTTTTCTGAATCCGTTTCAAGGCGCGCCATAAGATATTCCTCTTCCTCGGGAGTGAGCGGCGGAGGGAGCGTATCGTTTCCGCAGATATACATAATTGCGGCGGGGGAGAGAATGTGAAGCTTTGAGAGAATTTTTAAAAGAAACAACTTAAATTTCATAATGCCTCCTATATTATAGCAGAATATGCCCCGCCGTCGGAAACGGGGGAGTCGGAAAAGGCGATAAGCGCATCGGGTATGTGTTCTCCGCCTACCTCCACTCTCTCGGGTTTGTAAGAGAGAAGAAGAGAAAAAGAAACCCCGACGGCTTTATATGGCAGAAGCGAAAACTTACCGAAAGGGGCAAGAGTGTCAAGCAAAAGGGGGTATGTTACGGGGCTGTTATCTTTTAGTGTTTTCCGTATGCTTTCACAAAATAGATTTTCAACAGACGGAAAGTCGCATATGAGCACGGGGGCATTGGTTTTCGGCGCGCGAAGAGAATTTCCCGTATCGCGCAGGGCGGAAAGGGAGACGGAGCGCTCGCCGCAGATGATTTTCACATCGCAAATTTCACGGACGGTCTTACTTGCCGTGCGTCTGAATATAAGAACGAGGAGAAGATAGCAGATAAGCGAGGAGAAAATAAGCGTTCTAAGTGATATGTCTATATAATAAATTCCGTTTGCGATTTGTGCAGTACCGTTCGGAAAGATGAGGGACACAGCAAAGATAAAGCCGCCAAAAGCAAGAGAAACTGCAAAAAAAGAAAGCGTGTGTCGGAATATGCTGCGCTTTCCGAAGGATATAAAAATTGTGAGGAAGGAAGCAACGGTTTTTGCGATTAACCCTGTCAGAAAGGAAAGCTCAGGGAAAAAGGCAAAAACTCCGTACAGTGCCGAAAAAACTCCGCCCAGAAGAAGCCGCCACCTTTTTATATGGCTTGTGTGCAGATGTGATACCGCGAATAATATAAGATAATTTATAATAAAATTAATAACAAATAGAATATCTATGTAAACAGTTCTTACCACACGGTAACGACCTCCTTTGTAATGAGTATTTTACAACAAGATGTAAGATAAAAAATGTCTAAAAGTGTTAGGAGGAAAAATTATGAAAGCAAAAAGAAGAGGTTATGTTTATTTTTTAATTGCCGCAGCAGCTGTCTTGCTTTTATTATGGTTGCTATTTTTGCCTGAAAGTGCGGAAGTGGAAGAAAGTGTACAAAGTCCGGCAACACATCTTCCGTTTTCAGAGTTGTCCATAGAGCTGTCTGAGGAAGGTGAGCTATCGTTTTTTGCCGAGATGGAGAAGGGCGAGCTTTTAAACCTTTTTAAAAAGGGGGATGTTGAGCTCTCGACTGCGCTCAATATCGGCTCGTTTTTTCTGCCTAAAACAATAGATGTGTCGGGAAAGATGGCGGTAGTGTCGCCCGAGGAAGGGGGAATAGCTCTCAGGTTTTTGGAGATTACCGTTAATGAGCACGAAATTACCGAAAAAGTGATTCGCGGTATAGGCGAAATGCACCTTGATTTCAAACGCTCTTTGGTCTATAATTAAAATGTCGAAGTTTTTCGATCCTGGCATAGAAAGGGTGTTATCAATGGTTTCAGTAATAAAGAACGGTGTGTATTACAAAGACGGTTGCCTTCTTTCGATAAAGGATGCAAGCGTTCTTGGTGTGGACGCTCCGGGCGAAGCAAAAAAGAAAACTATGGCTTATTCCATATTGGAGGCACACAATACCTCCGGCAATATGGACAAGCTTAAAATTAAATTTGATGCTATGGCATCGCACGACATTACATATGTCGGAATTATTCAGACGGCGCGCGCATCCGGCCTCACTGAATTTCCGCTTCCGTATGTTCTCACAAACTGCCACAACAGCTTGTGCGCTGTTGGCGGAACGATAAACGAGGACGACCATATTTTCGGTCTTTCTGCCGCAAAAAAATACGGCGGTGAGTTTGTCCCAGCGCATCAGGCGGTTATTCACCAGTATATGCGCGAGAGATATGCAGGCTGCGGTAAGATGATTTTAGCGTCTGACTCTCACACAAGATACGGTGCGCTCGGCGCAATTTCCATCGGTGAGGGCGGGCCTGAACTTGCACGTCAGCTTCTCTCAAAGACATATGACATTGCTTATCCTGAGATTGTGTGCGTCTACCTTGAAGGTGCTCCGCGCCCCGGCGTCGGTCCGCAGGACGTTGCGATTGCGATAATCGGTGCGGTGTTCAAGTCGGGTGCGGTAAAAAACAAAATTATGGAGTTTGTCGGCCCCGGAATTGCGAACCTCGGTATGGATTACCGCAACGGCATTGATGTTATGACAACGGAAACCTCTTGCCTGTCTTCTATCTGGGAGACGGACAAGACTGTTTGTGACTTCCTCACAGCGCACGGCAGACCGCAGGATTATAAGCCCCTCCATCCGCAGAGCGGTGCATATTATGACTCGGCTGTCTGTGTTGACCTTTCAAAGGTTGAGCCGATGATTGCGCTTCCGTTCCATCCGTCAAATGCTTATACAATAGCAGAGCTTAAAGCAAACCTTCCCGATATTCTTGCGCGAGTCGATGTAGATGCAAAAGAAATGCTCGGTATTGATGATAAGAAGGTTTCGCTTCTCAATAAGATTCGAAACGGCGAGCTTTATGTTGACCAGGGCTTTGTCGGAGGCTGTTCGGGCGGTCTTTTCCAGAACATTCACCGCGTCCGCGACATATTGAAGGATGCAACAACAGGTGACGGTGCGTTCTGGCTCTCGGTTTATCCGGCAAGTACGCCGATGTCTATGGAGCTTATGCGCGACGGTACGCTTTCAGACCTTACTGCGGCAGGCGTCAGCATCCGTTCGTGCTTCTGCGGCCCGTGCTTCGGTGCAGGCGATGTTCCTGCAAACGGTGCGCTTTCAATCCGCCACGCAACAAGAAACTTCCCGAACCGCGAAGGCTCAAAGCCGGGTGACGGCCAGATATCCTACGTTGCGCTTATGGATGCACGCTCCATTGCCGCAACGGCGCGAAACGGCGGAAAGCTCACTTCTGCTTTCGAACTCGAAAATATTCCTGTTGATCCGCAGGATGAGAAGTATTCATACGACGCAACTCCGTATAAGAGTCGCATCTATTACGGCGTAGGGAAGCCTGATGCGTCGGCAGAGCTTAAATTCGGTCCGAATATTGCAGACTGGCCGAAGATGATCGGTATGACGGAAAATCTTCTCATCTCTGTTGCCAGTGCAATCTATGACCCGGTAACAACCACTGACGAGCTCATTCCGTCGGGCGAGACGTCGTCTTACCGTTCAAATCCGATAAAGCTTGCATCATTTGCACTTTCAAGAAAGGACCCCGAATATGTCGGCCGTGCAAACTCGGTACACAAAGCCGAACTTGCACGTCGCGAGGGTGATAAAGATGCACTTTCCGCGTTTGGTGTTTCCGGCATTGATATGGCAAAAACATCAGTCGGAACAGCTGTTTTTGCTCTGAAACCGGGCGACGGCTCCGCGCGTGAGCAGGCGGCATCCTGCCAGAGAGTTCTTGGCGGTGTTGCAAACATTGCGGCAGAATACGCAACCAAGCGCTACCGCTCGAATGTTGTAAACTGGGGTATGCTTCCGTTTATCCTTGACGGTGCGGAAAGCTCGGGAATTGCCGCCGGTGACCTTATTTATATTGAAGGTATCCGCGAGGTTCTTCTCGGCGATGCAGAAGAGGTTTCGGCAAAGCTTATAAAAGACGGAAAGACATCTGAAATAACCTTGAAGCTTCCTGCTCTTACGAGAGAAGAGCGCGACATTATCCTCGCAGGCTGTCTTATCAACTACTACTCAAAGTAAATAAACAGAAAACAACCGTGTGACTTTGTCACACGGTTGTTTTTGTTTTAATCGTTGTGGATGTTGAACTTACCGTCGTTTCCATAAAGCTTCATAAGAGCTTCGAGGAGGTAATAGTCACCAAAGATATACGGTACGTGCATACCCTGTCTTGCGTGGTAAGAACCCGAACCGTTTTTGAGGAGAACAAGCTCATCTTCGTCGTAGTTGCAGTTTTCATCAAGTACGCGGAGAAGGTTCATTGCCGCACGCTCGTACATCGGCTTTTCAAATTCCGGAACTGCTTTTGCGATTTCAATAAAGCCGCAGGCTGCAACGGCAGCGGCAGAGGAAT